>DFYK01000012.1 GCA_002383605.1 Proteiniphilum sp. UBA4084
CAAAAACTCCTTCGCCTAAATCCAGAATGGAAACATCAAAGGTGCCTCCCCCGAGATCGAAGACCAGAATGGTCTGTTCCTCCCTTTTCGTTCAGCCATACTGATAGGTACTGCATCGCTGTTTCAAATTTATGCACTCGCACTATTTCCCTTATGGTGGCTCGGAGAACGATCGATGCGCGGGTCGCAGTTCCGTGCATTTCTCTCTTCTTTATTCGGTTTGTCACTTATTTATGTTTTCCTCTTCTCCCTCTTTTTTCTGAAAGATGACCTTTCAGGATTCACTGATCCTCTTCTTTCATTGGTCTCTTTTTCATTGCCGCAACTTCCGGATTACACTTTGATGGAGTGGGGGGTGGTTGTGCTGGTCGGGCTTTTTTTTATTTTGAATATGGTTCTCAGCATCAAAACCTATTCCCGTGATAAGGTGCTTACGTTAAGTTTTATGCAATTTATAGTTTTCCTGATTATTTTCCAGTTGTCGCTCCAATTTCTCTTTTGGCAGGAGACGCTGTTTTTTCTGACACTTTCTATTGCATTGATATCTTATCTGAATGCTTATTTTTATACAAGAACCCAATCAGTCGCACATATCTATTTGGCATTGCTGATAGCAGTGACCGCAATATATTTCTATTTATCACATTTTTTCTGATTTGCATTTTCTTCGCTAAACAATCTCTTCCTGTCGTTTGTTTATTGTATAACTTCCTTTGATTATCAAGCGAATACTTGATGGGAGCAGAATAAATAACAAGAGAAAAGGAGAACGATTATGAAGAAATTTGCACTTTATGGAATTGGGTTGTTCTTTTCTGCTTTGGTCCTTCAGACCTGCGGAACTTCCCGTTCGGCTGCGGAAAAAGAACTGATTGCTGCCGATATTCGTCATGCTGTGGAGAAATCCGACTTTATTTTTGAAGCCACCTATGCTTATCCAACCGGATACAGGTCGGTTTATCTTTCGCCTTATTACAATGTAAAAGTATCTCCCGACACGGTAAAAGCCTACTTACCCTATTATGGTAGGGCTTATCGTGCTCCGATGGATCCGCGCGAGGGGGGATTTAATTTCACGAGTACCGATTTTGATTATAAGTTGATACCCGTAAAAGGGAAAGGAAACTGGCAAGCGGAAGTGACCATACTCGACCTGGACAGGCCAGTAACTTTCCGTTTCGATATATGGGAAAACGGAACAGCCCGTCTCGATGTAAATGACATGAACCGGCAGGCTATTTCATTTCAGGGAAATATTGAAATAAAATTATAATTTATCTGCCAGTGTGGCGGGAAGGTAGAAGGTATCGTTCTTGTCGATGTAAACTACCACGGATCCCAGTTCGAATGGTTTACCGTTCAGTTTTGCCACTGAAGAAAATGCTTTGATCTCCAACGTGTTTCTGCCTTTCTTCACCCTGAGCTGGGGCGCATCGGGATTCTTCTTGTCGATTGTGAAATTCATGCCATTGAAAACCTGGTCATGCTTTACGAATATCCTGTCCGACAGTTCCTGCAGTGAGACTTTCAAGCCTGCTGCTTCCTGTAGATATTGGTTTACATCCCGGTTTGTGACATGTCCTCTGAGCAGATCACCCTGTGGGTGGTAAGACGCAAGAAGTACCTCTTCACCTGTATGACCACCTGTGGTAAAACCAAAGCAGTTATGTGAGTTGAGAATGTTAACGATATTGTGTGCGAGGTTGTTACTGGTTCCTACTTTTGTATAATCCCCTTCCTTGTAATTTTTGGAAGAAAGCAGTGTTTGCAACTCTTCATCGGTGAGATCGATGTCGGTAAATTTTTTGAATACCGCCTTGATCTCCTCCGGTTTTGTGTTTGTCAGTACCGATTCAATGCCGTTGGCACTTAGTTGAATTTTAGATACAGGACCAAATAACTGCTCCAGAGAAAGCTTGTCGTAACCGGGGCAGCTGCTTGCACCGATCGAAAAACCGCTGTTGCCATGGTCGGAAAGAATCAGCACTGCAGTGTTTCCGTCGTTGCGGGCAAAATCTATCGCCTTTGCCACTGCTTCGTCAAAAGCCAGAAACTCGTGAATGATGGCGGCGGCATCGTTGGCATGGGCTGCCCAGTCCACCTGACTGCCTTCAACCATCAGAAAGAAACCGTGTTCTTTTTTCGATAGAATATTCAGCGCCTTCTCGGTCATCTCTGCAATTGAGGGTACTTTGTCGGGATTTCTGTCAATGTCATATGGCAGAGCCTTATCCCCAAACAAAGCCCAAACTTTTCCGTCTCCTGCATAATTAAGGAGTGCGTTCCGGTCATCGCTGATAAGTGTTGTACCGTTGTTGTTGAAATGTTGCCGGATGTCGTCCGTAAGGATACCATTTCCACCACCGAACATCACGTCCAGGTTTTGGTAGGCCATCTGTGACGCCAGTGCATCGTAGTTGCTCCTTTTGTAATGATGTGCAGAAAAGTCGGCCGGTGTGGCATGTGGAAACTCACAGGTGACAACCAGTCCCACTGCCTTCTGTTCTTCAATCTTCATTGCCTCAAGAATGGTCGCTGCAGGCTGCCAGGTACGTGATCCGTCGACCTGAAACATATCATTTGCTGATACTTCGGGATGGATGGCCACATTTCCCGTTTGCTGCAACACGCCGGTCGCATAGGCTGAGCCCGTGGGAGCAGAGTCTCCGATGGGAGCGTTGGAGGAAAAGGTGGTTACGGTACCGCTGAGATACGGGTCCACATGCAATCCTTCACCCAGGTTGTTATACTGTTTAAACCAGCGGGCAGCTGAGTAAACACCAATGGAGGTGCCATCGGGAATCATGACGATGATATTTTTAACCGGTCTTATTTCCTGTGCTAAAAGTACAATGGTAAAAAAGGACAGGAATAAAAGGATGTTTATTCTCTTCATTGCGTAACTATTTTGTTTTGTGATGTAGAACATACAAAGTTATAAAAATGTTGTTACGTTTTAATCAAGATTGATCAAAAGGGTATTTTGGCTCTTCCCGCAGATTGGGAAACAGCCTGATTTTCCTTATATTTGTATTTCAAAAGAAAATAGAATAACAGATGAGTAACAGAAAGCCTCTGATATTGATTACCAATGACGATGGTTATCATGCAAAGGGTATCGTCTCGCTGACAGAGGCGATGAAAGGTTTGGGAGAAATTGTCGTTTTTGCTCCCGACTCACCCCGTTCGGGTATGTCGAGTGCCATATCTACTTCAAATCCACTGCGTGCAAGGTTGATTCACAGTGAGCCCGGGTTGACTTCCTATGTTTGTAACGGGACTCCGGTGGATTGTGTAAAACTGGCATTGAATGAATTTATGGATCGGAAACCCGATTTACTGGTTTCAGGAATCAATCACGGCTCCAATGCCGGAATAAGTGTATTGTATTCAGGTACAATGGGCGCAGCCATTGAGGGTTGTGTCTTTAACGTACCTTCGATCGGTTTTTCGCTTTGCGATTTTACGCCCGACGCCGATTTTTCAGCCACGGCTGCGATTGCGCGTGAACTGGCAATAAAGGTGCTCGCTACCGGTCTTCCCAAAGGAGTTTGTCTAAATGTAAATGTGCCGGTGGGCAGGGTAAAAGGTGCCCGGGTTACTACCCAGACACAAGGCAAGTGGGTGAATGAATACCATCGCTCGAAGGATGGATCGGGAAGGGATGTTTTCTGGATGACCGGCAACTTCGAGAACTGGGAAGCGGAAAACGACAACAACGATGAGTGGGCACTGGCAAACGGATATGCAGCCATTGTGCCGGTAAAGATTGACATGACGGCTTATGATTTTATGCCGATACTGAAAAAATGGGAGATATAGCGGTCAGGAGTCAGCAATCAGCGCTCAGCTTCGGCAATGAAAGCTTGCCAACGGCAGCGGTTTGCAAGTAATTTGCACATTGACACATCATCAAATCAGTAATCATATGAAGTACTATCTTGTGGCAGGAGAAGCGTCGGGCGATTTGCATGCCTCTAACCTGATGCAGTCGCTTCGGGAATTGGACAGAGATGCTGATTTTCGATTTTTTGGTGGTGACCTGATGCAATCGAAAGGCGGCATGCTGGTGAAACATTACCGTGAGATGGCCTACATGGGAATCATTCCCGTAATATTGCACGCACGGACTATCCTGCGCAACCTGGACTATTGCAAAAGAGATATTGCAGCGTATAAACCCGATGTAGTGATACTGGTTGATTATCCCGGATTTAATTTGAAGGTGGCAAAGTATGTAAAGAGCAAGCTGCGAATACCGGTTTATTATTATATTTCACCCAAGGTATGGGCCTGGAAGGAGTATCGTGTGAAATCATTTAAGAAGTATGTAGATGAGATGCTTTGCATCCTGCCTTTCGAGGTGGATTTTTTCAGGAAACATCAATATAGGGTACATTATGTAGGCAATCCCACTGTGGATGCCATTGCGAACAGAGATTACCCCGAGGAATCTTTCGATGAGTTTATAGATGCCCACCAACTTGAAAATAAACCAATTATTGCGTTGCTGGCCGGAAGCCGGAAGCAGGAAATTGCCAGCAATCTGCCTGCGATGCTGGAAGCAGTAAAAGGCTTTTCCGATGGCTATCAGATCATCGTGGCCGGCGCGCCGGGAATAGAACCCCTGTTTTATAAGGAGTTTGAACATGGATTTCCTCCTGTTCATATATTGTTCAATCGTACGTATCGGATTTTGGCACAAGCCGATGCGGCTCTGGTAACTTCCGGTACGGCCACGCTCGAAACCGCTTTGCTCAATGTGCCGCAGGTAGTCTGTTACAGAACATCTTTCCCAAAGCTGACCTGGTGGGGATTTAAGCATATTCTGCATACACCTTTTATCTCACTGGTAAACCTGATCAGCGGCAGAGAAGTTGTAAAGGAACTTTTTGCTAAAAAATTTACCGTCGATCATATCAGAACTGAACTCAAACAATTGCTCCACGTACAGAGTTACCGGCAAAATATGCTCAACAATTACCAGGAGATGCAGGCGAAACTTGGGAGGCCGGGTGCATCTGACAGAGCAGCAGCAATTATTTTTCACGCATTGCATTCCTGATTTTTTTCTGTGTCCCTGAATCTTTGTAATGCCCCTTGTGTGCGATGCATATTGTTTGTGAAAGGTAAGTTTGTAATTTAATTTTTTCGAATCGGTATTATTTCTGTCTTTTTTGTTTTCTTTGTGGAGATAATAAAAAAAGTAAAAAAATGAAGATAGGTATTCTCAGTTCGGGCGGAGACGCCCCCGGTATTAATGCAACCATACGTGGCATTGGCAAGACTGCCATTAATAATTATGGCATGCAAGTGATCGGTATCCAGAATGGTTTTTCCGGATTGTTGTATAAAGATGTTGTGGAGCTCAACGATCCCTCCTTATCGGGAATATTGAATTTAGGAGGCACTATTCTGGGAACGGCACGTGAAAAGGTGTTCCGGAAGATGATTACTTCACCCGATGAGAAAGACCGTGAACAGATTAAAGCTGCTTATCATGAGCTGGGGCTCGACTGTCTTGTGTGCATTGGCGGGAACGGTACACAACGTACCACGTGGATGCTTTCCGAGTTAGGTCTGAATGCGATAGGCGTGCCCAAAACAATTGATAACGATGTATATGGTACGGATATCACTTTTGGATTTGACACCGCTGTAAATATCGCCACTGAAGCAATTGACAGACTCCATTCCACAGCCAGTTCGCACAGGCGTGTGATGGTGATTGAGCTGATGGGACATCATGCCGGATGGATCACACTCTATGCCGGAATGGCAAGTGGTGCCGATATCATTCTTTTGCCCGAACTGGGTTATAATATGAAGGTTGTGATCGACAAGATTCAAAAACGAATGGAAATGGGTAAGGCCTATTCTATCGTGGCTGTGGCTGAAGGAGTGGAGGTGCCTACCAAAGAACGCCCGGCTACCTACTTTGCCCGTGAAATTGAGGTGCAGACCGGCTTTGAGACACGCGAAACAGTCCTAGGCTATATTCAGCGCGGGGGATCACCTTCACCATACGACCGTATTTTGGGAACCCTGCTGGGGGGGCATGCCGCCAAGCTGATTCATGAGAAAAAATTCGGTAGGATGGTGGCACGACTGGGCAATACAATTTCTGATGTGCCATTGTCGGAAGTTGCGGGTAAGTTACGTCTGGTGACGCCTGAGTCCAATCTTGTGCAGCAGGGAAAACGAATGGGTATATCGTTCGGTGTTTGGTAAAAAATAAAAAGATATTCTGTACAATCAGGATTCCTCGGTGGTCTGTTCGTCTTCCAAATCGGGGAATGAGGTTTTTTCCATGTGATTGTCCGGGTTCGAAGCCGCAGTGCTTGCTTTTCGGGCAATCACTTCCTGCAGTTCGTTGCTTTCTCGCAGTTTTCTGATCGCTACCTTTGCAGCCATCTGGTGGGATTCTTTCTTGGAATAACCCTTGCCCGATCCTATTTCCACTCCACCCACTTTCACACAGGAACTGAAGACCGGATTGTTTTGTGCATCGTACGAAGCATCAGTTACTTCAAAAAGTACATCCACCTTATTCTTTTGGCCCCACTCGATAAGGCGCGATTTAAAATCGACCTCACTCTTGAGTACGGTATCAATGTTCAAATGTTGTTTGATGAGTGTTTCGTATACAAACTTCTTGGCTACACGGTAACCCTGGTCGAGATAGATAGCACCGATTAATGCCTCCAGTGCATCTCCGTAGATATTGGTATTGTGCGCCAGGTTGCGTGTCGAAGAAACAATAAGCTTATCAAGCCCAAGCTCGACAGCCAATTTATTGAGCGTTTCCCGTTGAACAATGCGTGATCGTGTGCTGGTGAGAAATCCCTCCTTTTTATACTCAAACTTTTTATAAAGGATATCTGCGACAATGGCATCGAGGATGGCATCGCCCAGAAATTCAAGACGTTCATTATTCACCCACCTCCCTTTACTCGAACGGATCGAGGATGAACGATGCGTCATTGCTTCCCTGTAGAGATCTATCCAGTCGGGATAGAATCCCAATACGTTGTAAAACGAAAGATAAGGCTCTTTACCTTTGTGTGGAAGAGCCTTGATCTTTTTTACGAATCTTCTTAACACACTATTTGTTGTATTGCTTGAGAATTACACTTGCGTTGTGTCCCCCAAAGCCAAAAGTGTTAGATAACGCAGCTCTTATCTCCCTTTTTTGAGCTTTGTTGAATGTAAAGTTCAGGTTGTAATCAATCTCGGGATCCTCGTCCCCATCTTCATGGTTAATGGTCGGGGGGACAATCTGATCTCTGATTGCCAGGATGCTGAACATGGTCTCCAGTGCACCGGCGCCTCCCAAAAGATGGCCGGTCATTGATTTGGTAGAACTGATGTTCAGTTTGTAGCTGTGATCACCGAATACTTCGAGGATGGCTTTGACTTCCGAAATATCTCCTACCGGTGTGGAGGTACCATGAACATTGATATAGTCAATATCTTCCGGCTTCATTTCGGCATCTTCCAGCGCGTTACGCATTACCAGCTTTGCACCCAATCCCTCGGGATGTGAAGCTGTGATATGATAAGCATCTGCCGACATTCCTCCGCCCACCACTTCGGCGTAAATGTTTGCACCGCGTGCGATGGCGTGTTCCAGCTCCTCCAGAATGAGGGCAGTACCACCCTCACCAATCACAAAACCGTCGCGACTGGCGCTGAACGGGCGTGAAGCGGTTTGCGGTGCATCATTGCGCGTGGACAAGGCATGCATGGCGCTGAAGCCTCCCACTGCCGACGGGCTGATGGTCGCTTCAGCACCCCCGGTGACGATCGCATTGGCTTTTCCCAGACGAATAAGATTAAACGCATCTACAATAGCGTTGGTAGATGAAGCACAAGCCGAGACGGTGGCATAGTTAGGGCCCCTCAGTCCATAAATCATAGAGATATGCCCTGCTGCGATATCCGCTATCATTTTCGGAATGAAAAAGGGATTGAACCGTGGTCCTTTCTCTTTGTTGAGATAATATTCACCTACTTCGTCTTCAAAGGTTCTTATTCCTCCAATTCCTGCAGAAAATATCACGCCGATACGATCTCTGTTTTCTGTATCCAGATCGAGACCCGAGCTTTCCATCGCTTCTTTTGCAGCATGGATGGCCAATTGGGCATACCGGTCGTATTTTCTTGCTTCCTTGCGATCGAACAGATCGCTTGGGTCGAAATTTTTTACTTCACAGGCAAACTGTGTTTTAAAAAGCGATGCGTCGAAATGAGTAATAGGCCCGGCGCCACTTTTCCCCGCAAGGGCATTTTCCCATGTGGTTTGCACGTCGTTTCCGAGCGGGGTGATTGCCCCCAGGCCTGTTACTACTACTCTTTTTAACTCCATGAATAAAATGGATTATTTCGCGTGTTGTTCTACATACGAAACAGCGTCTCCAACGGTAGAGATTTTTTCTGCTTGATCATCGGGAATGGAGATATTGAATTCTTTTTCGAATTCCATAATCAATTCTACCGTGTCAAGAGAGTCTGCTCCCAGATCATTGGTGAAACTGGCTGTTTCAGTAACTTCTGATTCTTCAACACCTAATTTGTCGACAATGATCGATTTTACTCTTTCTGCTACTTCAGACATAACTTTCGATATTAATTAATAAATAAAAATTTTATTCTTAAATTTGCGATTGCAAAGTAACGCATTTTTTCTCTAATTGTGCAAACTTTTGCTCACTAAAATCAATAAAAGTGCACAAATACCGTTTTTTTGTGCATAAAATAGTACTTTATTCATGACCAATATTGCCATATTTGCCTCGGGCAGTGGCAGCAATGCCGAAAATATTGCTAACTATTTTAAGAGTAACCCCGACATCGGAGTTGCACTCATTCTTTCCAACAAACATGATGCGTACGTACATGAACGGGCAAAGAAACTGGGTATTGCTTCTTTTTCCTTTACAAAAGTTGAGTTCGACGAAGGGACAAACGTACTGGATGTCCTGCGTAAATATGAGATAGATTTCATCGTGCTGGCCGGTTTTTTGTTAAAAATATCACAACCCATTCTGGATGCCTTTTCAGGACGTATCATCAATATTCATCCTGCACTTCTTCCCAAATATGGGGGTAAAGGAATGTATGGCGACAGGGTGCATCAGGCGGTGATTGATGCAGGCGAAACCGAGTCGGGCATCACCATCCATTATGTGAACGAGCATTATGATGCAGGTCACATTATTTATCAGGTCAGCTGTGAAGTACAGACCGGTGACAGCTGTGACATCCTTGCGGCGCGGGTGCATGCTCTGGAGTACGCTCATTACCCCAGGGTAATTGAGGCTGTGGTAAAAGAACTGCATACGAGGAAACAGACCCCTTCCAATGAAAAAGAGCGTGCTGGATAGAAGATCGCACGGTAAAAAATAGAGTAGGATCACAGGAGTTGCAAAATAAATTGTATCTTTGCAGTCCATTTAGCGGCTGTGGCGTAATTGGTAGCCGCGCCAGACTTAGGATCTGGTGACGAGAGTCGTGGGGGTTCGAGTCCCTTCAGCCGCACAAAACTGCTCCTTCAAAAGAAATTTTGAGGGAGTTTTTTTGCGTGATAGGTATGGTAAATCTTTAGATGTCATTCATTGATGCGCCCTAGGATATCCCTGAAATGTAATTTTTTCTTCATAAAATATTAACGAGTCTGTAACATTAATAGTAGTTCTTTGTAACTCCATTTTTAAGGTTATTAACTGTTAATTTATTTATGAAAATAGTAAAGAGTAAAAGTCTTGTCTTTATGCTGCTCTGGAACTGGATTTTTTTTACAGGTTATGTTGCAGCACAGGATAGCAAGGTCGCCGGAAATGTGACGGACATCAATGGACTGCCACTAATTGGGGTTAACGTTCTTGAAAAAGGTACTACCAATGGCACGGTTACCGACATGGATGGGAACTACAGTTTACAAATTCCTGAAGGCGCTGTACTGGTCTATTCCTATATTGGTTTCTCCAATCAGGAAGTGCAGTGGAAAGGAGAGATTCCGTTAAATATCGTGCTACAGGAAGATTCGGAAATGCTTGGCGAACTGGTCGTCATCGGATATGGTACGCAGCGAAAAGTAAATCTGTCAGGAGCTGTTGACCAGGTAGGAATAAAAGAACTGGAGGCAAAACCCATCACCAATATTTCACAGGGATTGCAGGGAATGGTACCCAACCTGAACATCGATTTTACCAGCGGTGAACCGGGACAGGCAGCAAGAATAAACGTGCGCGGACTTACTTCCATCAACGGTGGTTCCCCGCTGATTCTGATTGATGGTATTGCTGCTGACGCGAACGAACTCAATCGGATTCTTCCGGAGGATATCGAAAGTATATCGGTATTGAAAGATGCCGCATCGGCAGCTATTTATGGAGCCCGGGCAGCCTTTGGCGTAATCCTTATCACCACCAAAACAGGACGTACCGACAAAGTGCAGGTCGACTATAACAATAGCTTTACCTGGAAAAGGCCTTCCATTCTCCCCGAAAAGTCATCTGACCCATATATTTATCTGAAAACAAAAAATATTGCCGTTTTGAATACACCATGGAGTGGCGGTCATGTGGCAAGCGATGAAAGACTGGAATGGGCGCGACAAAAATCTGACGATCCTTCTATTGATCCGGTGCGGCTTAACCCTTTGGATGAAACACAATGGGAATACATGGGAAACAAGGATTGGACCTCCTATTTCATTGATAAATATACATTTTCCAATTCGCACCAGGTGGCTGTTTCCGGAAAAACAGATAAGACAACTTTTTATTTATCTGGCGGTTTCGACAAAGAAAACGGCATCTTGTCAAACATCGTAAAAAAGGATACTTATGACAGATACAACTTCAGGTTGAAAAGCAGTTATGATGTGACGGATTGGTTTACCCTGTCCAACAACATCTCTTACATTTCCACCGAACGGACGAAGCCTTCCTATTTCTGGAGTTCAAATATGTCGCTCTTTTACAACCTGGCACCGCAGGATCACGACCTGAATCCTGACGGTACCTGGGCCAATAACGCCGCAGGCAGGTTAATGGCAAGATTAAAGAACGGCGGGGAGGATATTCGCGCGTATGACAGGATTCAAAGCACATTTGGCGGTGAATTTACTTTCCTGAAAGAGTTATTGAAATTCAATGCCAACTATTCGTTCGTGAAAGGGAACGAAGATTATAATTACTACGAAACAAAATACCAAATAGGCTATGGTCCCGACGATGTGCGTGAGGAGGGTACCAGCAGCGCCTACAGGACATTTGCGTCTGAATTCTATAGTGTGCTGGATATCTTTGGTACGGCAAACTGGTTGAAGAACAAGAATCAATTTACAGCCATCCTGGGGTTCAATCAGGAGTACAGCCGCTATAACCTGACACTTGCCGAGCGGGAGGGACTGATATCCAATCAGCTGCCGACGATTGGCCTTGCCACTGGTCAGATGAATGTGGACGAGGATTTTATTGATTGGGCGATCAGAGGACTTTTCTA
>DFYK01000031.1 GCA_002383605.1 Proteiniphilum sp. UBA4084
GTCAATGACCTCGAAGCACCCTGTTGAATTCTCAACGAACTGCGCCGTATTTGCCGAATCGGAAACGGTCTCCCGCATCGCAGAAGGGGCAAAGGCGGCGGACATTCTTGCTGGAGTTCATCATGCGATGGCCGCCAAGGTGGCCATGCTGCTCAAGAGAGTTAAAATGGAACCGGATGTGGTCCTTACCGGAGGTGGCGGCGAAGACGAGGGCTTGGCCCTTGCTATTGGTGACGCTCTGTCCCTCAAGATACTGGTGCCGGAGGAGCCTCGTCTTACGGCTGCCTTTGGCGCCGCCTGTCTGGCCGGTGAACAGCATTTTCCGTTCCGCGAGAATCATTCTGATTAACTGTAAGGTAAAAAGTTACGCATGAGCAAACGATAATATCCCCTGTTTATATTGTGGTCTTGTTCGCCGTTACTCGGTGAATGGGGGTTAATGTAATTGTGAGTATTAAAAGTTGGCAGGGAGCCCAAGGGGTGAATGCGAAACTTTTATATAGAGTGTCGGAAGACACAAAAAAATAGGAGGTCAAGGCGATGAAAAAGAAGTTGTTGTTTTCAATGGTGATGGCGTTTGTTTTTTTCGCAGTAACAGTTATGGTAAATGGTGTTTCCCTTGCCGCTGAGAAACCCATCAAATGGAGATGCCAAACTCTCTGGCCCATGGCGAGTCCTTCTTTCGCAACCAGCGCGCTTACACTTTCGAAAAAACTTGAGGCGCGAACAGGGGGAAGACTCCAGGTTGAAATGTTCCCGGCGGGTTCACTGATGCCGTCCGGTGATATTTTTAAGGCAGTTCAAATGGGTATGCTTGAAATGGGTGCAGTAGCTCCGGAATACTTTATAACCCAAGTTCCTTTGGGGGAAATTGGCTCAGGGATTCCCTTTAATTTTAAGGAAACCTGGGAATGTGTCTACTTTTACAGGTGGCTCGGTTTTGAAGAAATGTTGCGGGAAGCTTGTGTAAAGAATGGAGTTTATTACGCTACGGACTCCATCTTTTCAACGGAGCTTGTCACCACCAAGCCTATTGTAAAAATGGATGATTTTAAGGGGTTAAAATTACGGTCGGCCGGTTCGATGCAGGCGTATTTCGATTCCATTGGGGCTGCTGCCAACTACATCCCCGGGGGTGAAGTGTATTCCGCTCTCTCTTCGGGTGTAATCAACGGAGCTCACTGGGGTAATGCTCTTGGAAACGCGAGCATGAAGCTCTATGAAATAGGCAAGTTCCATCTCAGAACACCATTGCGCTATTCCGGGGTTGCCGGCTGGATTCTCAATGTGAAGACAATGGAGAAGCTGCCTAAAGACATCCAGGAGATCATCATTACCACTCTGAACGAGGAATTCTGGTTGAAAACCAACCAGTACGAATACATGGCGATGAAGAAGATTAATGAACTTGAAGCAACGGGTGTTAAAATGACCCAGTTCTCCGACGCTGAGTACAACGCAATGCAGAAAGCCGCTGTGCCTATCTGGGATAAAATTGCCGCCAAGGATCCCTTGAATGCGGAAGCAATCAAAATAATCAAGGATTTTAACAGCTCAATGGGAAGGCTTAAATAGTTTTTCTGCGATTTTGCGTGAACCGTTACTGAGAACGTTTTTGAATACGGTTGATCTTTTACTCCATTATGCCACCTGACCCCTTGGGGGGGTCAGGTGGTCATCCGGTACAGGGTTACAGGGTCAATCCAGGGGTGAAAGTTCCCTCAGAGCATTGTAAACAAAGATAGATGCGCTTGCCGGAAATCACAAAAAGCCTCGTACAGGCGCATACACCGTCTAGACGTGGAGTGGATAGTGCACAGGCACAACAGTGGTTTGATCGCATCAGTATTGAAATAGACTCCGGGTTGCTACTGGGGGCATGAGAAAAAGTGATTATATGACGTAAGGAAGAGAATGGTGAGAAAAAAAAACACCGAGGCCAGTTGTTGGGGAAACCGTGCCGTGACTTGTAAAGCCGGCCGGGAAATCCTTACAGCGAAAATCAAGCGCAAGCTTCTGGTCTAGTGGCCAGAATATACACATGGTGTGCAGGAGAGCCATAAGAAAACTTACACAATTATCCTGGAGGTAGTTGTATGAAAGTTGTCATCGCAATAATCAATTTTATTGGTAACATGAATCAATGGATAGGCAAAATACTCGCTTGTGGGGTGATTATAATCTTTTTAGTCGTCTTAAAGGAGGTCATCGGGAGGTACTTTTTCAATCATCCCACCTCTTGGGGGAATGAGCTTACTCAGATGACCTTCGGGGTATATGTTATCCTGTCAGGAGGATTTGTGCTTAACAGAGGAGGACACGTGAATGTAGACATTATCTACTCACGATTTTCCCTTCGAACCAGGGCAGTATTAGACGTATTCAGTTCCGTCATGTTCTTTCTCTTCGTCGGCATGATGCTCTGGTATGGATGGATGTTGGCATGGGAATCGATCTCGGTCCTTGAACGCTCTCACTCTGCGTGGGATCCTCCCCTGTATCCAGTTAAGCTAATGATTCCTGTTGGTGCGGTTTTAATTCTTCTCGAGGGAATCGCTAAGCTTTTTAAAGACATAATCATAGCCGTGACAGGTGAGGAACTCGTCAACTATGCCTCAGGCAAAGGAGGTGCATCATGAGCATTGAGTTATTGACCCTCCTTTTTTTTGGTTCGCTTATCTTTTTTCTGATCATCGGGCTTCCCCTCTCCTTTGTGTTGGGTGGCGTATCGGTAGTCTTCCTCTATTTTACTTGGGGGGCCAATTCCTTCTTCATGGTGACATCCCAGACGTGGGGAGCGATGAACAAATTCACTCTTGTGGCTGTTCCCCTCTTCATTTTTATGGCAATGATCCTGGAAAAATCGGGGGCCGCTAACAGTCTCTATACCATGATGCATTACTGGTTCGGCCGCATAAGGGGAGGCCTTGCGGTAGGCACGTGCGTAATTTGTGCCATCTTCGCGGCAATGTGCGGAATTAGTGGAGCTGCCGTGGCAAGTATGGGCGCAATTGCCCTGCCGGCGATGCTCGAGAGAAACTATGACAAAAAGCTGGCCGTCGGGTGCATTCTTGCGGGTGGAGGGTGGGGTATCCTTATCCCGCCGAGCGTGATCATGATTCTCTATGCCCTCATCACCGGCGAATCAGTGGGAAAACTTTTTGCCGGCGGCGTCTTGCCCGGACTCTTGCTCCTCGTGCTCGTATCTACATACATTGCTGTTCGTTGCTATTTTCAACCCAGCTATGGTCCTGCTCTCCCACCGGAAGAACAGGCAGACTGGAGTACGAAGCTAATGTCTCTGAAGGCCGTGATCCTTCCGATCATGATTGTTTTTATGGTCCTTGGATCGATTATATTGGGTGTAGCGACAGCCACGGAAGCGGCTGCCATGGGTGTTCTGGGCGCCCTTATTTCCGCTTTTGTTTATCGTACCCTTACCCTGCGCATGATTTACGACGGGGCAGTTCAGACATTCGCTCTCACCGGTATGATCATGTGGATCCTTTTCGGAGCCTACTGCTTCAGCGCAGCCTATCATGGAATGGGTGCTCCTGCCCTTATCAGCAATTTGGTGGAGTACGTTCCCGGAGGACCCTGGGGTTTCATCATTTTTGTCCAGGTCGTTATATTCCTTTTAGCGATGGTTCTGGATCCCATGGGCATAATGATGATCTGCGTTCCCGTTTTCTTGCCGATCGTAACGGCTTATGGATTTGATACTCTCTGGTTCGGGATCCTTTTTACCATCAACATGGAAATAGGGTACATGACACCTCCATTCGGGTTCAATCTTTTCTACATGAAGGGGATTGTCCCAAAGGATATTACCATGGGGGATATATACCAGGCATCGTTTCCCTTTACGGTTGTCTCGATCATAGGGCTCATTTTAGTGATGATTTTTCCGGCATTGGCAACATGGCTGCCCAGCATTCTTGTCGGTGTATAAATGCCGTGAC
>DFYK01000088.1 GCA_002383605.1 Proteiniphilum sp. UBA4084
GCTTCGGCATCGATGGGGGTGGAAAGTATATCCTTTACTTCTTCCATAGACCGGAAGGAGGATTTTTCCAATTGCGCGTTCAATGCTTTTGTAATTTTATCGATGACCGCCAGCTCCTGTTCCAACTCCTTCCGGTTGGTGTTCATTGTGCCAATCAGTGTATCTTTGAGCATTTTCCGTTCCGGAAGCAGATTGCTTTTTTCGGAATATGTTTTTTCCAGCTGTATATACTCATTCAAGAGTTTGTTTTTCTCCTCTTCAATAAACAGAGACGTTGTTGCACGATACTGTTCCGGTTCAATCCACCGGAGTTGTTGTGCGATTGTTTTCAGTTCGGTCTGATGCACAGTGAGCGAAGTNNCTGATCTTTTCCAGTTCTTCCCGAAAGAGTTCCCGATTGCGCTCCAGCTTTTCCAGTTCCCCGACTGCTTTCTGTAGTGCGGATTCCTTTTTTTTCAATTCATCCTGGGTCTGTTTCGCCTTGAGAAAAGCATCGTCCACTTTTTTTTCATCGTGATAGGCTTCCCATATAAACTGCAGGAGGTGACTGGCAATTTGTGCTTGTTGTGTCTCTTTTTTCACCAGCAGTTCCTCCCTGTTGCGCCGGAGCTGCATCTGCCGGTTTTCCAGGAGGGCTAACTCATTATTCAATGCAGCAGTCTTGTCAAGCTGCAGTTCCAATGATTTTTTTTGTGTAGCCAATAAACGCAACGTGTCATGATACGCATCACTTTTAAGCAATTCGGGATGATGCAATGAACCGCATACGGGACATGGTTTACCCTCTTCCAGCGATTCGGCATAGGCTTTTAACTGTTCCTTTACGCGGAGATGGCTCTCCTGTTCAGCCAGCAGCGTCTGTTTTTCTTTTATATTGCGGGCCACACTCTTCAAATGTAGGCTGCATTCCTCAAAAACGGCATCCTTTGGAAACCCTTCAAACACGGGATCCGTGAGGAATCTGGTTTTTACTTCCAAAATCTCTTTTTCCTGCCGATGAGATTTATGCAGTTCATTTTCAATATCCAGTAGTTGATTATCCAGATGATGTCTGGCAATATACCATGATTTGATGGAGGACAGAACCGACAGATCGGGCAATGCGTCTCTCAATATCTTTAGNNCTTTTTATCTCATTCAGGGTGTTGTCCAAGGTCTTTATTCCATTATTCAGGCGCGACTTTTCACCCTCAACGGCCTTTTCCAGTGTTTTTATCTGTAACAGGCTGACCAGCTCTTCGGCCTTCNNTCTTTAGTTCTTCCCGTTTTTCATATGCCGGTTTGATTGCTGCAATCAGCTTTTCAAGGTTTTCTATTTCATTCTTCTCTTTACTCAGCTTCTCGCTGTCAAGGCGAATTTGTGCTTCCCTAAGTTCTTTTTTCTGTTTATTTTCCTGCAACGAATCCAGCAAATGTTTAAACAGAATCACACCCTGCTCATACTGGTTGATTTTTATTTCGAGCGATTGGAAGAAACGTTCCTGTTCCTGGAACTTTTTTTGTTCTTGTTCTGTTTCGGTGATCTTTCGGGTTAATTCCTGTAATTTCCGGAGTTTTTCTTCCGCCACCTGATTGTCGGCCAGTTTCAGTTGCAGTTCCCCGATCTCTNNTTTCGAGCAATGTTAACTGATCCCGGTATCTCTGTTCCTGTTCGGGATCAAGAGTTCCCAGTTGCTGCAGCTGACCTTCTATAAGCTGCCTCTTTGCGTTGTTCTTTGTCTCCAGGGAAACTACCTGATGGTAAAACTCGAACTTCCCAAGGTTGAAAAGTTCCTTCATCATCTGTGTGCGGTCTTTGTTCCCGAGCTGCAGGAACTCCTGAAACTGTCCCTGCGGGATGATGATGGTGCGTTTAAAGTTGTCGTAACTCAATCCGATGGCTTCCTCGAGCTGACCAATTTCAATGGGAATCCATTCATTACCNNGTCTGCTGATAGGCAGAACGTTCCAGCGTCTTTACCTCGTCGAAGCGTTTGCTGTTACGCTTCCCTCTCGCCATGGCCCGGTAGGCCGTCTGATCTTTACCGGTTTCAAACCTGAAATCGATCAACAGCTCGTCCGATTTCAGGTTCATCATATTGTAATAGCGGTTGTCTCCCGATAAATTCAGCCGGTCGGTACGGCCGTAAATGGCGAAGGTGATGGCTTCAAGCACGGATGACTTACCACTGCCGACAGGTCCGAAGATACCGAACAGCCCGGCAGCAGTCAGCTTGGTGAAATCAATGGTCTGCCGCACCTGATAGGAATAAAGTCCCTGTATGGTCAGTTGTATGGGTATCATGCTTCACCCTCCTCAGCCAGCATCTCGTTGAATAGTTGCAATATTTCTTCGTTGGGTGACTGCCCCTTTTCGTACCTGAAATAATCACGGAAGAGTGCCTCCATGTTTTGACTCAGGTCGATGCGTGAAGGAGGACGCCCTATCAGTTCATCCCTGTTGGTTACCTCCGGGATCAGGGATACGATTCCCTCGTGTGCTGCATTCAGCCGGCGTCGATCCATAGCCGTCAGGAAATTATCGGTGACCAGCGTGAGCTCCACCAGTGCGGTTTGGTTTTTGGCGAGCCATTCCAGGGCATCTTTCATTCCGTCTGCCTTTTTGCGCAGGAGTTGTTTGCCACTGGTGAGCGGAACTTCCCGCACATGGGCTGTTTCACCCGGTGTAGCCTCCACCAGCAGAATGTATTTCTGTTGATTGGCCTCGGAAAAGCTGTAGCATAGGGCGCTACCGCTATAACAAACCGGTGAGGGTGATGAGTCCATCCGCTGCATCCGGTGTAGATGTCCCAGAGCCGTGTATTGAATCTGTGAAGGAATATTTTCGGTATAAATAGCCTGCGTACCGCCCACATGGAGGATGGGTTTCTCCTCTTCGGGCTCCTCGGGCAGCGGATCTCCCTTTTTGACCATAAAGAGGTGAGACAGCAGGATGTTGACGCCCCGTTTGTCGCAATACCGGTCGGCCAGACTTTGCCATTTTCTGCCCAGCAGACCGCGCAGCTCCTCCTCGCTGTTTTCTTCTCCCAGAAATGTCTTCAACCTGTACTCATTGGCATAGGGGGTGAGCAGGATACGTAACGGGATGTCGCTGTCAGGTAGCGCGACTTCAAGAAAACCTTCATCGGTCTTCAGCACTTGCAGGCCTGAGTCAAGTCGGAAAGGGGATGCCATGCTGTGGGGATATCCGGCAAAGATGATCCCGCACTCGCGGGCAAGCGGATCGGGCGCTTCAATACGGTCTGGCGAGTCGTGGTTCCCGGCGATGGCAATCACCGGTCGTCGTCCATTTGCCGTAAGTCTTTTCAGGGTTTTGTACAACAAATCTACCGCCTCAGNNCGGCAACGATCACGACATCCACCTGTTCGCGTTCGGCTATCTCGCAGATCTCCTGCATCACCGCCTTTTGTTCTTCCAGGCGGGAAAAATCTTCCAGTCGTTTGCCAAGATGCCAGTCGGATGTATGAAGCATTTTCATTGTTCAGCAACTTTTGGGCAAATATACTCATTTACCCCGAAAAAGCGGTAAAAGATTATTCGAACTGAATGGATTTGGCCGGCCTGATTTTGGCAACAAGATAGGAAGGGCCAATCATCATCAGCAGGGAGACAATCAGTGTACCCACGTTTAAGAGGATGATGTAGAGTGGATTTAAGTCTACCGGTACGGCAGAGAGATAGTAGGTGGAGGGATCGAGTTTGAGTAACTGCCATCGATCCTGAATAAAACAAAATAACAGTGCAATCACGTTACCCCACAACATGCCCTGCCCGATCAGGAAGGCTGATAGATAAAGAAAAACCTTGCGGATACTGAAGTCTCTGGCCCCCATTGACTTGAGGATGCCGATCATGTTGGTACGCTCCAGGATGATGATCAATAGTCCGGAGATCATCGTAAACCCCGACACCACCAACATGAGGATGACAATTACCCAGACATTCATGTCGAGCAGGTCGAGCCAGTTAAAGATCATGGGATTTATATCCTTGATGGAACGGGTGTAAAAGGCGTTTCCGAGACGATCTTTGTGATCAGCCATTGCGAAGAAAATTTCCTGTGCGGTTGCATCCAGCTTGTCGTAGTCCCTTACGAGCACTTCAATGCCGCTTGCCATGTCGTCGTCCCAGTCGTTGAGACGGGCAAGTACCTCTTTTTCGGTGATGATATAGAGCTTGTCATAATCCTCAAAATTGGTTTCATAGATGCCTGTAATATGGAAGCGTCGTGCGCGCACCGGATCTTGCACGAAGTAGCAGGTAAAGTTGTCTCCTTTTTTTAGTAGCAGCTTGTCGGCAATCACCCTGGAGATGATTGCCCGGTTGCCTGAGGTGGTGTCGCCGGGTTCAATCACATTCCCCTCCAGCAGGTTTTTTTGGAAAAACTGCCAGTCGTATCCTTCCGACACCCCTTTGAGTACAACCCCCATAAAATCATCATCTGTCTTGATGATGCCCGGCTTGGTGATAAACTCCTGGACATGACTGATGGCCGGGTTGGTGTTTAACTGTGCCAACAGCGTGTCGGAGATGGCAATGGGTGTATGTTCGTAGGATGCGTTGCTTTCGAAGGCGGTGATCTGAATGTGAGAGCCAAAGCCGATCACCTTTGCACGGACTTCTTTCTTGAAGCCCACGATGATGCAGACTGCCACAATCATGACGGCCAGCCCCAACGCTATGCCGGCAATGGCAATCCGGATGGCGGGCGATGAGACCCGTTTGTCGTTCTTCTTATCTCCCCTGTAGATTCGTTTCGCTATAAACATTTCTGCATTCATGCATTTTATCTTCTGCCCGGATAAGCCTCCAGTGCTTTCTCGAGCACTGTGAGTGCCTTACCCAGTTCTTCCCGGTTTAGCACATAGGCAATGCGAACCTCGTTTATTCCCAGGCCCGGAGTGACATAAAAACCGGTCGCCGGCGCCATAAAGACGGTCTGCCCTTCATACCGGAAGTCGGAGAGACACCAGGCACAAAAGAGATCGGCATCGTCGATGGGAAGCCGGGCCAGTGTATAAAAAGCGCCCTGCGGCATGGGTGAGTAGACTCCCGGAATCCTGTTCAGCCGGTCAATCAGAAAATCACGGCGTCCCTTGTACTCATCGAAGTTATGTTGCATATAACTGCCGTTCACCTCCAACGACGCATTGGCAGCGATCTGGCCGATGAGCGGCGGGCTTAAACGTGCCTGGCAGAACTTCATTACCGTGTCGTGCACTTTGCGGTTTCTGGTAATCAGTGCGCCAATGCGGATGCCGCACTCACTGTATCGTTTCGATACGGAATCGATCAGTACCACATTCTCTTCCACGCCTTCCAGGTGGCAGGCCGAGACATAAGGCGTGTCATTGTATATAAATTCACGGTACACCTCATCGGAAAAAAGGTAAAGGTTGTACTTTTTCACCAGTTTCCTGATTTGCTCCATCTCATGGGGCGTGTAAACATATCCCGTGGGATTATTGGGGTTACAGATCAGGATACCCTTGGTGCGTTCGTTGATCAGTTTCTCAAACTCATCCATCGGGGGAAGGGCAAAGCCCGACTCCATGGTCGAGGGAATGGTGCGGATGACCGCCCCCGCGGAGATGGCGAAGGCCATGTAGTTGGCATAGGCAGGCTCGGGCACAATAATCTCATCGCCGGGATTCAGGCATGCCATGAAGGCGTACAGCACTGCTTCCGACCCGCCGGCAGTCACAATAATCTGTTCGGGCGTGAGATCGATATCATACTTTTTGTAGTATGTAGTCAGGTTCTCCCTGTAAAACCGATACCCGTCGCTGGGGCTGTATTCCAGCGTGGTGCGGTCAATAGATCGAATCGCATCGAGTGCCGTCACCGGCGAGGGAAGATCGGGTTGGCCGATATTCAGGTGATATACTTTTACCCCCTCGGCCTTGGCAGCATCGGAGAGTGGAGCTAATTTGCGTATGGGTGATGCGGGCATTTGTACTCCCCGCAACGAAATATCCGGCATAATAACTGCAATGAATGATTTGTTTACTACTATTAACCTTAAAAGTAGTGAGCAAAGGTAGTAAAAAAGTTTCCTTATCTGGGGGATAATCGCTACTTTTGCTGCGAAAAATTCGAAAGACAAACATTAATAATGAAGAAGACAATATTTTGGCTGGCCTTGTCAGCAATTACGCTGGGACCGATTTCCTGTACAACTCAGAAAGAGAATACAGATGAAAAAGCAAGAAAAGGCTGGAGCCTTGTGTGGGAAGATGATTTCGAAAAATCACCGATTACAGGGGACTGGTCAAAGACACCCCGGAACAAGAAACTTCAGATCCACCGCTACATGAGTCAGCACGAAGGACTCTATGTCTCTCAGGAAGGCAACCTGGTGTTGCGTGCGCTGGAAAACAGTGCCGGTAGCGATTCCCTGCCGTTCCTTACCGGAGGTGTCAACCGTCCTGCTTTCAAAGCCGGTACCATCAACCGCATTGAAGTAAGGGCCCGGATGAACACCGTGGAGGGCGCCACCCCATATCTTTCACTGATTCCGGCAGACAAAACGAATAATATATCGATTGATTTCATGGAACGGTACGGACTGGATGAATTTATTTACCAGTCGGTCACTTCTGAATATACCACCACACAGGGGATGCCCGACAATCCACCCTCCAGTTCGCTGGTGGGAGTGAATCCCCTCCAGTATCATACCTATGTAGTGGAGACCTATGCCGACAGTGTGGTCTTTTACGTGGATGAGATGCGTACCAAAAAATATCCGCGCATTCTCACCCAGATTCCCGGTCAGTTCCCGTTTAGTGATCTCGATTTCGACCTCTTTCTCGGTGTCAGGCTGAACAAAGATACCGACCCGGCAGGGCTGCCGGCCGACCTGTTCATCGACTGGGTACGCTACTACGAACCGCAACAGCCCGAAGCCACAGCAAACAATTGATTTGACTGACCGTCCAATCTGTGGTTGCATCCAAGACGAGACCTTTAGATGTTTTGTGGGGACCCATCACTCGCAATGAGCGTAAAAAGAGTAGTTGTCTGAGCGAAGCGAGTTCTACTCTTTTAGCGAGTGCAAGTGTAAATGGGTCACAAAACATCGTCAGGCGAGAATGGGATGCAACCCTGGTCGCTCTTGGGTATTGAACCTATGAATTTATAATGGAAATGAGTGGCTGAAGAGCCGTTCTTCAGCCAGTTTTTCATATTTTGTTCCCTTGCGCCCGTGGTTGGCAAACGGGTAAATGCTGATGCCCCCGCGCGGTGTAAAAATACCGGTCACCTCAATATATTTGGGATCCATGAGAGCCACCAGGTCCTTCATGATGATATTCACACAATCCTCATGAAATGCGCCATGATTGCGAAAGCTGAAAAGATAAAGCTTGAGACTCTTGCTCTCCACCATCTTCACATCGGGAATATAGTCGATGCGGATGGTGGCGAAGTCGGGCTGACCGGTGATGGGACAGAGGCTGGTGAATTCCGGGCAGTCGAAGGTTACCCAATAGTCGTTCCCCTGGTGTTTATTCACGAAAGCTTCCAGCATCTCCGGTGCATAATCCTGTTTGTATGTTGTTTGGCCACCCAGGTGGCTGAGTCCTTCTTGTTGCATCATATTTTATGTTAAGTAGTTTATTGACTTTTACGTTCAGCAAGATACTCCTCCAGTCCTTTATTCCGTAACAGACAGGCTGGACATTCACCGCAACCGTCAGCCGGGATACCGTTATAGCATG
Organism: Proteiniphilum sp. UBA4084; assembly: GCA_002383605.1. Lineage (GTDB taxonomy): Bacteria > Bacteroidota > Bacteroidia > Bacteroidales > Dysgonomonadaceae > Proteiniphilum. The sequence goes on from DFYK01000088.1 coordinate 7,723, forward strand.
TGAGCGTTTCGTTTCTTACGATATCGAACACACCCAGCTCATCGGCAAGCTGCCACACTTGCTTTTTATTGCGCCACATGAGCGGCGTGTGAATGACAAACTGTTTATCCATGGAGAGATTCAGCGTGGCATTGGCCGAGCGGATGAAGGTATCGCGACAGTCGGGATAGCCACTGTAGTCCGCCTCTGAGACTCCTGTTACCAGGTGGCGTATATCCTGCGCATAGGCGAGGGTCGCGGCAAAAGTCAGGAAAAGAAGGTTTCTCCCCGGTACAAACGTGTTCGGATAAGAGTCGGCCGGCTTTTCGCGATCCATCTGCATAGAACGGTCGGTGAGTGAGTTGGGTGCCAGCTGTGAAATGATGACCGTGTCGAGTACCCTGAACGGTACCTCAGCCAGGGCCGCCAGTCGTCGTGCATTTTCCACCTCCTGTGTATGGCGCTGTCCGTAGGAGAAGCAGAGCGCATGGGTTTGACGAAAATTTTGTTTGGCCCAATAGAGACAGGTGGTGGAGTCCTGGCCTCCAGAGAACAGCACGAGCGCATCCTGCGCTTTATATTCATTCATTTTTCTTTGTTTAAACAACACTATTTCGCCTGCAAAATTAGTTTTTTTCCTGCAGTTATTCAACTGTTTTTCTTTTCCAAAAAAAAAATGCTACAGGCTGAACTTGTTTTTACTCCTTTTGTTATAAGCGTATACGGTATCTGTAAACCGCCCAAATTTTACAATGCAAGTGGTTTAAAATTCATGTAGCTATGGATAATAATATGATGAAAGATATCCTGGAAAGCAATTCCAAACGCAACAGTACGGCCAAGGCACTGCTTGTCCGCTGGCAGTGGAACCACGACAGAAGCTATCGTACATTTCTGGGGTTACGTATCGGGGGATCGGCCGAGACACAATATGACCTGAAGGTGAAATATCCGGAACAGTCGAACGAACAAATCACGCTGGTTGTACATGCCGATCAGCTTGCAGGGATGAGTCAGAAAGAGAAAATTGATAAAGTTGTGCTGTTGCTTACCGACGATATGTGGAAGTGGGAACGCGACCAGACAATTAATTTCCGGGCGAAAGTGGAGAAACTTATCAAATAAGTTCACTGCATAAATGTAACCAAAATGTAACATTTTCGTAACCGGAATGTAATATTCATGTCGTAATTTTGTGCTCAAAATCCAAAAGGACATTTAGGTTTATTATAAATGCGACATTTTTTGCAGTGCTTCCTTTTATCCGTATTGGTTTTATCATGTAACCACAGCTCCTCCGATACTGGGGGAAGCGGTGCCTCTAGATCAATTTCAGGTGCAGGAGCCACCTTCCCTTATCCATATTACAACATTGTGTTTCGTGATTATATGCGTCAGCACGGCAATATCACGGTGAACTTCGGTGCCATAGGTAGCGGCGGCGGAATCCGAAGCCTTCGCGACCGCTCGGTAGACTTTGGCGCGAGCGATGCTTTCCTCAACGAGAAAGAGATTGCATCGATGAGCGGCGAAGTAATCCATATAGCCACCTGCCTGGGCGGCGTGGTGATGGCTTATACCCTGGAGGATGTGGACAGCCTCCGGTTGACAGGTCCGCTGATTGCCGATATCTACCTCGGAAAAATTAGAAAATGGAACGATCCCCGTCTTGCGGCGGAGAATCCCACGGCAAAGTTACCCGATCTGGATATAACTCCTGTTTATCGCTCCGATGGAAGTGGCACAACCTATAATTTTTCTGAGTATCTTTGTGTGGTGAGTCCTGAGTGGAAAGAGGTCATGGGCAAAGGCAAGGCCCTGAAATGGGAGGCAGGTATTGCCGCAAAGGGCAACCCAGGTGTAGCAGGCATTGTGCAACAGACCGAAGGAGCCATCGGCTACATTGGTTCTGAGTATGCACTCACCCTGAAGCTGCCTACCGCAAAATTAAAAAACCGTGCCGGAAGGTATGTAGATGCCACACTGGAAACCATCTCTGCTGCAGCGAACGTGGATTTGCCGGACGACATGCGGGCCACCATCACCAATTCCGATGATCCCGGTGCTTATCCCATAAGCCTCTTCACGTGGATACTGGTTTACAAAGATCAGCAGTACGATGGCCGCTCAGCACAGGATGCGGCGGAGCTGGTGGATTTGTTGCAATATATCATCAGCTCCAAAGGACAAAAAGTGGCGGCGCAGATCAACTATGCGCCCTTGCCACCACAGGCACTGGAAAAAAACAGGAAACTGATTAGCGAAATAAATTTCGGGGGAGAAGCGGTTGCTTCCGGAAGTTATTCCGCAGTTGCCGATAGTATGGAAACGGTTTTGAATGATTAACAGGATATGAAGGATAAGATTTTCCGATTCTTTCTCTTTGTTGCGGCACTGCTTGTTCTGGTGCTCTCTGCTGCCATTGTCTACGCACTGGTGAGCCGATCCTCCGAAGCGTTTCAGGAATATGGCGTCTGGGGGTTTATATCCAATGCGGAGTGGGACCCCCGATCGGCTACAGAAGAATATGGAGCTTTGTCGTTTATTCTGGGTACACTCTATACAGCCTTTTTTGCACTGCTGCTTTGTGTTCCTTTCTCACTGGCTGTTGCCATGTTCAACGGTGTCTATTTTAAAGGTAAAAAAATTGCAGATGCGGTACGGTCGGTTGTCGACCTGCTTGCCGGTATTCCTTCCATCGTATATGGTCTTTGGGGTTTTTATACGGTACGCCCACTGGTCATCGACCTGGGAGTAAATGCACAGGGATTTGGCATTTTTCTCTCATCGGTTGTGCTGGCCATCATGATCATTCCTTATGCTTCATCCCTCAGTTCCGAATTTCTGTCGATGGTACCCAACAATCTCAAGGAGGGGGCCTATAGTCTTGGGGCTACACAACTGGAGGTGGTGCAGCATATCAGTCTGCCAACGGCTGCTTCCGGCATTGTGGCTTCATTCATTCTCGCCCTGGGACGAGCGCTGGGTGAAACCATGGCGGTGACCATGCTCATTGGCAATACCAATCGCATTCCTTCCGGTTTGCGTGATACCGGTAACACCATGGCGAGCGTGATTGCGAATCAGTTTGGCGAAGCCGACGGTTTGAAACTCAGCGTGCTGATTGCCATCGGACTGTTGCTGTTTGTTATTACGGCGATCATCAATCTGATTGCAAAACTTGTCATGAAAAAATTGTCACACGCATGAATCAGGATAAACCCATTTCATTCACATCACGGAAAGCGAAAGATAAAACGGCTTATATTCTTGTTTGGCTCTTTTCTTTCCTTGCCATGGTGCCTCTTTTCTTTATCCTGTGGGATGTTATTTCGAAAGGATACAAAAATTTAAACCTGCGTCTTTTTACGGAGGTGACCCCCTCATCGGTAGATGCCCTGATGGCCCGCATGAACGGAGATCCCATTCCCGGAGGAATTCTGAATGGTATCACAGGCTCTCTTCTCATCGTAGGCCTTGCCATCCTGTTATCCATTCCGCTGGGTCTTTTCATCGGCATCTATCTGTCGGATCACAAGGGAAAGAAGTTTGCACGCACAATCAGTTATCTTACCGATTTGCTTCAGGGAATGCCATCCATCGTGATCGGCATCATTGCCTATGCATGGGTGGTGAAACCCCTGGGTGGCTACTCGGCATTGGCCGGAAGCGTGGCACTGGCCATCATGATGCTGCCCATGATCGTACGTTCCACCGAAGAGACCATGAACATGCTCCCGGTTGCTTATAAAGAAGCCGGTCTTTCATTGGGATCATCTTATACAAACGTGGTATTTAAAATTTTACTACCTTCGGGATTTGGGGGGATCTTCACCGGGATTCTGCTGGCCATATCTCGGGTAATGGGGGAGACGGCACCGCTGATGCTCACAGCATTGGGCGCTTCCGTGGTAAACTGGAAGGTGATGGAACCTACCAGCGCTATCCCGTTGCTGATTTGGGACTTTTACAATGATCCCAACCTGGTAGATTTGATCTGGTCCACGTCGTTATTATTATTAATTGTTATATTCCTGTTAAACTGGATCGCCAAAATTGTAGCTCGTAAATGGAAAGTGTGAAAATTACAAATGCTCAAAAAGCAATTCTGCAGTTGAAAGAGGTGTCGGTATCTTATACACCCGGAAAATACGCTGTAAAGAAAGTGAATACCGACATATATCCTCATACCATTACCGCCATCATGGGGCCATCCGGTTGCGGCAAGAGTACCCTGTTGCGTGCCATCAACCGCATGCACGATCTTTATGCTCACATCAGCACCACCGGTGAAATTATCCTCAAAGGAAAAAATGTGCTTGAGATGGATCCCATGGAGGTGCGACGAATGGCAGGAATGGTATTTCAACAACCAAATCCTTTCCCTACCATGAGTATCTACGATAACGTACTGGCGGGCTACACACTGAATGGCATCCGCCTGAACAGGAAAGAGAAGGATGAAATTGTGGAACAAAGTCTGCAGAGTGTGGCTTTGTGGGATGAAGTAAAGGATGTGATGAGCAAACGCGGATCGTTTCTCTCAGGCGGTCAGCAGCAGCGCCTCTGCATTGCCCGTACGCTGGCATTGAAGCCGGAATTGTTGTTGATGGATGAACCCACATCGGCACTCGACCCCATTTCAACGAATAAAATTGAAGAGTTATTGCTGGAGTTAAAGCAAAAATTCACCATTATCATCGTAACCCACAACATGTCTCAGGCAGCACGTATATCGGACAACTCCATGTTTATGTACCTTGGCGAACTGGTAGAACATGGTAACACCACGCAGATGTTCACCAAGCCGCAGCAAAAAAGGACCGAAGAGTATCTTACGGGTGTGTTTGGATAAAATAGCTTTCAGCTTTCAGCTTTTAGCTAGGAAACTGATAGCAAGTAACAGGATAAGAGAATAAGTGACGGGAGTCATGAGAAGCCCGTAGCGTAACAAAAGAATTACAAAAACGAATATCAATTTAATCAATCTTAAAATGGACACACAGAACGAAAATAGAGAATCTACCCCCACTTTGGGAATTAAGGATAAGTATCTGGAGCAGTTGCATAGCGATTTTCACCTGGTATCCGAGATTGTGCTGACACAGATATCGCTGGCTTCATCCTTGTTGCATCAGAAACCCGAAGAAAGCGTTCTTCATGAGTTAAAACGCAACGAAAAGATAATTAACTCCCTTGATATCACAATTAAGGAAAAAGTTATTAACGCGATCATGCTCTTCACTCCACGCGCTTCGGATATGCGCAGACTGATTGCCTATCACGACATGACGATATCCATGGAACGGGTGGGAGATCTGATTGAGAATATCACTCATCTGATTCTTGAGATAGACTTTACACTGGATGGTTTCGATAATTACAAAAAGCTGCTGGATAAGATGTTTGTTCAGAGCGGTAAAATGATCAAGAATGCGGTGTTTTCCTTCGCGGGAGGCAGTAATGAAATGGCGTATGAGACCATACACATGGACGATAAGGTGGACAAGATGGACAAAAAGATCGAGCGAAAACTGGCCGAGGGGTTTGGAAACGAGAAATTGAGTTCTCAGGCCCTTATAAATATTATGAACATCAATAGCATATCCTATTATCTTGAACGAATAGGGGACAAAGCAGTCGACATTGCCGAATCTGCCGTATACCTGATTGAGGGTAGAGATATCCGACATGTTAAACTTTCCAACCCGTGAAAACAGTTTCCGAATAACAGAAATTATATTAATTTTGTGTGTTATGGAAGAAAGAATTTTAGTGGTCGACGACGAAAAGGACATTTGCGACATTCTGCAGTTTAATCTGGAAAATGAAGGATATATTGTGGACGTGGCTACATCGGGTGAGGAAGCTTTACAAAAAATAACCGATGTGCACCAGCTCGTCATCCTCGATGTGATGATGGGAGGCATCTCCGGCTTCAAGACGGCTGAGAGGTTGCGGAAAAATGAAAATTACATCCCCATTATTTTTCTCACAGCCAAGAATACAGAAAACGACATGCTTACTGGTTTCTCGCTGGGGGGGGACGATTATATCTCCAAACCTTTTTCCGTGAAGGAGGTAATGGCGCGCGTGAAAGCACTGCTCAAACGGACCTCACTCATCAAGATGCCTGCAGAAACAAAGTGGTCCTACAAAGGACTTGTCATTGATATTCCTACCAACAGGATCACCATAGATGAGAATGAGGTGTCGCTCACAAAGAAAGAGTTTGAGATTCTCTCTCTCATGGCACAGGCATCGCCCAACGTACTCACACGCTCGGAGATCCTCAACAGCGTGTGGGGAGACAACGAGTTTGTGCTTGACAGAACAGTGGACGTGCATATCACACGCCTGCGAAAAAAGCTGGGAGAATATGCCAATATTATTGTCAATCGGTCAGGCTTTGGTTATTACCTAAATATAGATGCAAAAAAGGAAGAATGAAAAGGAAAATCACTTTCAGGGGACGTATTCTGATTATATTTTCGCTTATTATTGCTGCTTTCACTGTAGGTATTATTCTCTTTGAACAGCAACAAATCAAGAAAGAGCGTACAGACAGCCTGGAGCGTATGCTGGAAAATAATGCCGATGTGATTCATCAGTATTTGGTAATCAACGGGATCACAGTGGAGGAGAGCGGTCCTCGCGTAGCTGAAATGTTGCAGTATATGCAATCTGATTTGCGGGTGACTATTCTCGACTGGCAGGGAACCGTAATTTACGATAACCGCGCCGATGCCTCTACGATGGAAAACCACTTGAAGCGACCCGAAGTACAAAAAAGTATCGGCTTCGGTTCCGGTACGCACGTACGACTATCCCACACCAACAAGGTGAAATATCTCTATTTTGCAAAAAACTATGAAGAGAGATATTTTATCCGCATGGCCGTACCATATGACGTGAAGCTTCAGTCGTTCATTAACTCCGGAAACTCTTTTGCATACTTCATTCTTTTGTTTTTTGTGGTATGTGTGCTGATGATGTTCTATTTTGCCAACCGTTTTTCCAAGTCGATCAAGGAGTTGCGTGAGTTTTCTTTGAGTGTAAAGAATGGTTTGCCCGTCCCTTCCTCCTTTCAATTTGCCGACGACGAGGTGGGCGAGGTAAGTGCCGATATTGTGGAGAATTATAACCTGCTGCAGGAGAACCGCCTCAAGCTTGCAGCCGAACGGGAGAAGCTGTTGCAGCATTTTCAATTTTCCGAAGAGGGCATTGCCATCTTCTCATACGATCGCCAGCAAGTGTATGCCAACTCCCATTTTTTACAGTTCCTCAATGTAATACTCGATAAACCAACCCTCGAAACAGAACATCTTTTTTCCGATCCCAATTTTGCGGAGGTAGTACATTTTCTGGACGAACGTTCTCATAGAGAGAACATGTTTTCCAAACGGATCGACAGAAGCGGAAAGCAATTCAATGTGCGGGTAATTATTTTCGACGACCGGAGCTTCGAGCTTTATATCAGCGACATTACCAAGTCGGAAAAGACCCGCCTGCTCAAGCAGGAGATGACCAACAACATCGCCCACGAGCTCCGTACGCCGGTAACCAGTATCCGGGGGTACCTGGAGACCATCCTGAATATGTATCACGATGAATCGGACGAACGGATTCATGGCTTTCTTGACAGGGCTTACGCACAAACCATTCGGCTATCTGAGTTGATTCAGGATATCAGCATGCTTACCAAGATTGAGGAGGCTGCCGACCGTTTTGATTTGGAGCCTGTGCCCATGAAAGAGTTATTGACAGAACTGAAGGCCGATCTTGCCGATGACCTGAATAAAAAGCAGGATACAGTGACAATAGACGTGGAAGATTCTGTGGTGATACATGGCAGTCGCACCCTGTTGTACTCAATTTTTCGGAATCTTGCCGAGAACGCCATCTCTTATGCGGGAAAACAAATAGATATTGTTGTGCGTTGTTACAATGAAAACAATGACACCTATTTCTTTGAGTTTTACGATTCCGGTACGGGAGTTGAAGAGAAACACCTGGTGCGTATCTTTGAGCGCTTTTATCGTGTAAACGAAGGGCGCACACGCAATACGGGTGGTTCGGGACTGGGTCTCTCCATCGTGAAGAATGCCATTCTCTTTCACAAGGGAAGCATCATAGCAAAAAACCGTTCTGAAGGAGGTTTGTGGTTTTTAATGACGTTTCCCAAAATAAAGTAAACAAATGAAATATATTGGAGCCCATATCAGTGCCTCAGGTGGTGTGGAAAATGCACCCCTCAACGCACATGCTATTGGTGCGAAAGCGTTTGCCTTTTTTACCAAAAACCAACGTCAGTGGTTCGCCTCTGCATACACAGCACAGAATATTGATCTTTTTAAAGCACGCTGTGAGGAATTTGGATTTTCGGCCGATCACATCTTGCCGCATAGCAGCTATCTCATCAACCTGGGAAACCCGGGAGAGGAGGAAATTAAGAAATCACGACAAGCTTTCTTTGATGAAATGAGCCGATGTGAACAGCTGGGACTGAACAGGCTCAATTTCCACCCCGGCAGCCACCTCAATCAAATTCCCTTGGATGCGTGTCTCGACCGCATTGCCGAATCAATCAACATGGCACTCGACCGTACCAACGGGGTGACCGCTGTGCTGGAGAATACGGCCGGTCAGGGCAGCAACCTGGGACATACCTTTGAGCAATTGGCATACATCATCAATAAGGTGGAGGACAAAAGCCGGGTAGGCGTCTGCCTCGATACGGCGCACACGCTGGCAGCCGGTTATGAAATCAGAACCCGCGACGCCTATGATGATACGTTTCAACGATTTGAAGAGATCGTCGGCTTCGGCTATCTGCGGGGCATGCACATCAACGACTCAAAGAAGGAACTCTCTTCGCGGGTGGACCGGCACGACAGCATTGGCAAAGGAGTTATGAACCTCGACCTTTTCTCCTTCATTGTGAATGACCCACGATTCGACGACGTGCCGTTGATCCTGGAAACTCCCGATGGGACGCTCTGGGCCGAAGAGATACAGATGCTTTACGCGCTGATAAAGTAGAAGGCTTTTGATACAATTCTTTCTTATCCTAAAAAATAGAAGATTGATTGTGTAACCGACGGAAATTAGACATAACTTTGCCACCCACCTCTTGGAGAATGGAACGATATCCGCCATATCCAGGAACTACTCGGATATAAATCGGTGAATACAAACGGGATCTACACCCATCTTACTGATATTACCCAATCAAAAATCAAAGGTCCACCCGATTTGCTTTGATATGGTTCACCAAAAAGTTCCAAGGTACCGGTTACTCCTCTGTCCAACTCAGTACCTTCCATTCACTATCAACCTTTTTCAATAGAAATTGCATACCCAACGGATCCGAAATGATGGTACTGTCGTTTTTCATTTTAGCTTCCCATCTTGAATTTGCCGTATACAAAACCGTCGTTGCATCCAGCACGACATATTTTTCACTTTTGATGAATGATTTCTGACTATTTACATTGTTCAGATCTATGCAAAAACATTGACAGAAAAGAATTACTGAAGGTTTCTCGTAATGAATTTTCTACCCCCAGGCACCTTCGATATAGCGAATGGATTTGACTTGCGCTAAAATGTCACGGTTTTGTCAGCCCAGATTACCAGATTGACACAGTCTATCATGGTCGAAACTGGACAAGCCTCGGTGCTGTCAAGTTGTCTCGATTTTAAACAGGTGCCACAAGCGAGAATCTCTCCACCTGCATGTACAAATGCTTTTAATTGTTCATCCACATTGTATTTCTCGTGGATCAATCCCTCACACTCGACGGCTTCTCCCATTAGAAAAACTTTCACTTCGTGTCCTTGCTTTTTTGCTGTTACTGCAAATCGAAAAGCATTCCATGCCTTCTCAAATTCTTTTGTCTCCAGGATAATTCCGATTTTCATATTCTTATCTGTCTTAAATTTTTGAAACAATCAGTACGTCCGGCATGCGGCTTTCCCGTACTTTCATATATCAGCTTGTGGGGTTACGAGCAACAATTTTTTTCTTGTATGGGTGGGCATTTTTTTGCAGGTTATTGTTGATTGCAGTGTGACTTTCATATCCTTAACTGTCTGAAATGAATCGAGAAACGAAGTTAATCAAAAAAATCATATCTGCCGGAATCGACAAAAAAAAATGCAAAATCCGGCGAACTCGGTTGGCCGACAGAAGAGAAATTACAGCTTCTCTATTGTTTGTTAACAGGTGGCATGTCATAATTCTTAATCGTTTGGTTACAAAAAAAATTGTACCTTGCAGTCTCATTATCTTTTTAATTTTTGCTTATGCACCAGACCCTACCTAAACGCCAGGAAGATATCGGACTCTCGCCGCATGAACTGAAATTTCGGGGGCGGCATCGTTCCCCGGAGGTGCGAATGACTGTTTTTGATATCGGAACAGAAGATGTGACAGAAACTATCATTCATTCGGTAGAAGAACTTCAGTCGTATAAAGACAAGCTCATGTGGCTGAATATAGACGGTCTGCACAATGAGACACTGATGGGGGAACTGGCAGATCGTCTGCATATTCCGGCAGAGATTCTCTCGGATGTGATGGAGCCGGGTACGCGCCCACAGACGGAAGAGTTCGACGATGGCCTCTTCCTGTCCATCAAAATGATGCAGTTCGACGAAACGTTGAATCAGGTGTCCATCAATAATCTGAGTATCGTGGTGATGAGCAATATGCTGATTACCTTTCAGGAGGAGCACAGCAGCCTGTTTAATCCCGTAAAAGAGCGACTTAAAAAGCATAACAGGAGATTCAGGTCTCTGGGAGCCGATTATCTTGCCTTTGCCCTCCTTGATGTTGTGATTGACAATTACATCTTTATTCTGGGTGTGCTTGGCGAAAAAATTGAGGCACTGGAGAATAAGATGGTGCTCAACCCCGACAGGGGAATACTAAAAATAATTAACCTGTTCAAACGCGAACTGAGCGATCTGGGGCGTTACATAAAACCTGCCAGGGAGATGATTACGAGCCTCGTGAAGAACGACGGCGACTTTATTACACGGAAAAATTATAAATATTTTAAAGAGTTGCAGGATAACATAAACCAGGCAGTGGAACTACTGGATTATTATCGTGAGATCCTGTACGATGAATTGAATATTTATCACTCTTCCATGAGTACCCGGCTGAACGACATCATGGCACTTCTGACGGTCTTTTCAGTGATATTCATCCCGCTCACCTTTATCGTGGGCGTGTATGGAATGAATTTCAAAAACATGCCGGAACTCCAACTGCCGCACGGCTATTTTATTGTCTGGGGCGTGATGCTGCTGATTGCAGCCGGCATGCTCTGGTATTTTAAAAGAAAAAAATGGTTCTGATGTACAAACAGAAAGGGCTTAAAATACAGCTGTCGTTGAGACTGCAGTTTTAAGCCCTTAGGAATTTCTTTCCGACAGGAGAATATTTACATTTTTCCGCCGCCGCGCACACTGAGGTGATCAATGATGGGACTGATGTTGAAGTAAACCCGTTCTACGCCGAAACGGTTCTCGCCCAGCGACAGATAATTAACCTTATTTCCTTTCAAAATTTTGTCTTCTCCTCCGAAGTTGTACCCCAGGAAAGGCAGAATGTCATATTCATGAGCCACTTTGATGACATAAAAAGGGGTCTTCTCCGACATGCCGTCGCCGGTGCCGATAATGGCATCCTGCACGATACGCCGCTTGAGAGCAACCTTCTTATATTCTTCCGTATTATTCTCCTGCGCGTATACCAGTAGTTTTGCATTCAGCGCACGCAGGTTGAACGGATCCTCCAGCAGCAGAGCATCAGCATATTGCACGATACTTTTGTAGTCTTCCTGAACGAAAGATTGTTTTGACAAGATTGCCGCCAGCTTGCTGTTGAATTCGGAAGTGTCGGTTGGAACATATCCCGGCTGGTATATGTACCCAAAATAGAGGTGTCTTCCCTCCTCAGGGGTCATCTGGGTTCCGTCCTGATATTTTTTTATCAGGTTCGGATAGTAATAGGAGGAAACTGATTCTTTGGTGTTCCTTTCGATCTGTGCAAAATCGGGCGCCTTGAATATATCCTGCGCGTTTGTCTGAAGAATGATGCTTGTGCTAAAAGCGAGTATAAACAATATTTTCTGCATAGCGTTTGTTTTAATTGTTAGATTTTGTATTCTGCTACGGTGCGTATTGTTTAAACACCTGCAAACCGGTTATTGTTTCCCGGAAACCGTTACACTCTTGTCTATTTTAGATATCAACCCCTGCAACACACTACCCGGACCCAGCTCCACAAATTCAACGGCACCATCAGCAATCATCTGTTGTACCGATTGCGTCCATTTCACCGGAGAGGTAAGCTGCACGATGAGATTCTTCCTGATGACGGCAGGATCGGTCTCTCCCACAGTGGAGACATTCTGATAAATGGGACAAACCGGTACTGAGAAGGGTGTTGCTTCGATTGCTTCCATCAGTTCCAGCCTGGCCGGCTCCATCAGCGGTGAGTGAAAAGCGCCACCCACCTTCAGCGGCAGGGCTCTTTTGGCACCTGCTTCCTTCATCAGCTCACATGCTTTTTCTATTCCGCTGTTCGATCCGGAGATCACAATCTGCCCCGGACAGTTGTAGTTGGCTGGAACCACCACATCATCCACCAGAGCACAGATCTCTTCCACCTTCTCGTCGGGTAGCCCCAGGATAGCAGCCATGGTGGAAGGATTGGCTTCACAGGCTTTTTGCATGGCCAACGCACGGGCATAGACCAGCTTTAATCCGTCTTCAAACGACAAAGCACCGGCAGCTACCAGGGCGGAGAATTCACCCAGCGAATGTCCGGCCGTCATATCGGGCTGAAACTCTTCACCCAGGCTCTTTGCCAGAATCACCGAGTGGAGGAAGATGGCCGGCTGCGTCACCTTTGTTTGTCGCAGGTCTTCGTCTGTACCGGTAAACATCAGATCCGTGATCCGGAAGCCCAATATCTCGTTCGCCTTCTCGAAAAGCTCCTTCGCCAAAGGCAGTGTGTCATATAACTCTTTTCCCATGCCCACAAACTGGGCTCCCTGACCGGGGAATACATACGCTCGTTTCATATCAAAGTTTTGTTTTTGTTCTAAATATTTTTATAGTACAATTTACTCCCAAACCGCTGTCTTTATCAATCTTTCACCTCCAAAGCTGACCGCTGAAAGCTAAATCTCAAACCGCTGTCTCTGACAACCACCCACTACCCAAGCTGATCGCTGATCGCTGACCGCTATTTACTCTTCTCCCGTATCTCTACCCGGCGGATCTTTCCGCTGATGGTTTTCGGCAATTCATGTACAAATTCAATTACACGCGGGTATTTATAGGGAGCCGTCACATTTTTTACATGCTCCTGAATCTCTGCGATCAGCTCATCGCCTGCGCGTGTTTTGTATTCTTCTGCCAGCACGATGGTGGCTTTGATCACCTGGCCTCGGATTTCGTCGGGCACACCGGTGATGGCACACTCCACCACGGCGGGATGCGTCATCACGGCGCTCTCCACCTCGAAAGGGCCAATGCGGTAGCCGGAGCTTTTGATCACATCATCGGTGCGCCCCACGAACCAGTAGTAGCCATCTTCGTCACGCCACGCCATGTCGCCCGTGTGGTACACATGGTCGGCATAAACCTGCCTGGTCAGTTCCTGATCGCGGTAATATCCCATGAACAGCGACAGGGGCCTGTTCTCATCGGTGTAGAAGACAATCTCGCCCTGTTCTCCATCTTCTGCCGAACGGCCGTCCCAGGTGAGCAGATCCATCTTGTAGAGCGGGTTGGGCACCCCCATGGAGCCCGGCTTCGGTTCAATCCAGGGAAAGGTGATGATGGTGGGTGCCGTCTCTGTCTGGCCAAAAGCTTCCATCATCTTGATTCCTGTCTGTTCATAAAATGATTCAAATACCGATGGATTCAGCGCTTCACCGGCCGTAGTACAGTATTCCAGCGACGAGAGATCATATTTGTTCAGATCTTCCCGGATCAAAAAGCGGAAGATGGTGGGAGGAGCACAGAAGGAGGTTACCTTGTAGGTCGATATCATGCGCAGCATGTCGTCGGGGACAAAGCGCCCCTCAAAGTCATACACAAATACGCAGGCTCCCACAATCCACTGTCCGTAAAGCTTGCCCCATACTGCCTTGGCCCACCCGGTGTCGGCCACGGTGAGGTGAACGCTGTTTTCGTGCAGGTTGTGCCAGTATTTGGCGGTGGTAATATGTCCCAGCGGATAGGTGAAATCATGGATCACCATCTTGGGCTGTCCCGTGGTGCCGGAAGTAAAATAAAGGATCATGATGTCCTCATTGGAATTGACTTTTTCCGGCTTTACAAACGGAGCGGCATGTTCCACCCCCTGATGAAAACTGATCCATCCTTCCGGAATGTTTTCACCGACAAGAACGCAGTGCTTCACCGTGGACGATTGGTCCATGGCAAGATCCACATGGGTGATCAGGTTATCGTCTGCCGCAGCAACAATAGCTTTGACGTCTGCCGCGTTATTGCGGTAGATGATGTCTTTGTCGGTCAGCAGGTGCGTCGCGGGAATTGCCACGGCACCGATCTTGTGCAATGCAAGGATGGTCTGCCAGAACTCGATGCTTCGCTTGAGGATGAGCATGACCATATCTCCTTTTCCAACGCCCAGCGACTGAAAGAAGGAAGCGGTCTTATCGGACAGGGTTTTCAGTTCCCCGAAGGTAAGGTCGTGGTGAGCACCCTTGTCGTTTGTCCAGCAGAGTGCCAGTTTTTGCGGATCTGTCGCTGCCCAGGCATCCACCACATCGTAGGCAAAATTGAAGTTTTCGGGTACCAGGATCTCGTAATTTTCAATAAAATCCTGATGCGAACTGAATGCAGTTTTCTTTACAAATCTTTCTAACATGATAACCTGATGATTGAGGGATTGCGTGGGTTAGGGGTATAAAACTACGGCAAGAAATTTTACCTGCTTGTTGTTGAGCGCTTTCATGCCGTGCGGAAGGGAAGAGTCGAAATAAATGCTGTCTCCCTCATTGAGGATCAGATCTTTTTCGTTTATCTTCAACATCATGCTTCCTTCCAGAATCATGTTGAACTCCTGACCCGCGTGAATATTCTGGTAGAAATCATCTTCCATGGGCTTTGGTTCTACCGTTACCACGAAAACCTCAGCTACATTATTGGTGAAGCCCGAGGTGAGCGACTGGTACTTGTAGGCCGATACCCTTTCCACGCTAACCCCTTTATCTTTGCGGGTGACAAAGTAAGCATTCATTTTGGGTTCGGTGCCAAACATCAGGGTGGCCAGGTCCACGTTGAACTCCCGTTCAATTCGCTGTAAGAACGAAACAGAGATGTCCTTTTCGCCTGTTTCAAATTGCAGATAGACTGCTTCATCCACCTCCAGCCTGTGGGCCATCTCAGCAGATGAAAAATCGATAGCATCACGTAAACCCCTGATGCGTTCGCCTATTTGTTTTAAATCTGTTCCCATTGTGGTACGTATTGATTATTTTTCTCGAGGTATATACCCTGTCTTGTACAAAGCTGCAAAGATACTTATTTTTTGTTTAAATAAACAGAAACAAACTGACTGCCATCACAGCCATTCCGGTGACCAGGCCGATAATGGAAAGATGGTGCTTGCCGTATTTCTCGGCACTGGGAAGCAATTCATCCAACGAGATAAAAATCATAATCCCCGATACGGCCGATAGTACCAACCCGTCCAGTGCCGGATTCCAGAACGGCAACAGGAACAAAAAGGCAATCAGCGCGCCCACCGGCTCGGCAAGTCCCGACGCAAAGGAGAGCCAGAATGCTTTCTTTTTGCTTCCCGTGGAGTGATAGATGGGAACGGCAACGGCAATGCCTTCGGGAATATTGTGAATGGCGATGGCAGCCGTGATGGGAATGGCTACTTCCATTGAATTCAGGGCCGACATGAAGGTGGCGATCCCTTCGGGAAAGTTATGGATGGCAATGGTTACAGCCGTGAAGATGCCGGTCTGCTTCAGCCGGTAGTTCGATTTCATCTCTTCCACTCCGTGCATCTCGTGCGGATTTCTTGATTCGGGAATCAGAAAGTCGATCAGCGCGATCAGCGCGATCCCGCCGAATAATCCCAGAATCATGTAAAGCATTCCTGTTTTCTCACCATATATGCCGGACAACGATGCCAATGACTTTGGCAGCATCTCCATGAAAGAGACATAGATCATTACGCCGGCAGAAAGACCCAGAGCAAGGCTTAGAAAGTTGGTGTTCGTGCGTTTGGCCACGAAAGCGATCAAGCTACCGATGCCGGTGGACAGACCGGCAAACAGCGTAAGCAACAAAGCGATGAGGATGGTTTGGTTGTCCATTATCGTCCGTGAATAATGTGGTCCATGATTTCCTGATGGATGGCTCCGTTGGAGGCCACCATCTCTTTCCCGAAAATGTAATTGTCGCCATCGGTGAAGTCGCTGCATCTACCTCCTGCGCACTGCAGGATGAAAGCTCCGGCTGCCACATCCCAGGGCGATAGTCCCGAGTGGAAGTAGGTATCGCTGATGCCGGCCGCCACATAGCAAATCTCCAGTGCCGCCGACCCTTTGATGCGGAAGCTGCATTTTCGGAATTGCTTCATTGCGTGTTTCAGGATCTGTTCTCCTTTTTCATCGAGGCTGTAGGGAATGCCGAATCCAATGTAACCGTTTTCCAGCTTTGCCTGCTTGCTCACCTGCAGCGAGATATCGTTCAGGAAAGCCTTACCCTTTTCCGTGGCAGAAAACATCTGATCCGCCACCGGATCAAACACTACTCCCAGTATCACCTCCCCGTCTTTCATCAAGGCGATGCTTACCGAAAAAGGGGTATCGCCATGCACGTAGTTGGTGGTACCGTCCAGCGGATCGATAATCCAGGTGAAGATACGCTGCTCAAAAGCTACCGTGTCCTCCTCGGTAAGAAATCCGGCTTCCGGAAGCAATTCCTGCAGCGCTGCTACCAGCATCTGCTCAGCTTCCTTGTCGATATACGTTACATAATTGCGTGCACCTTTCAGTTCGATATCGTTTCGCCCGAGCAGGGCCTGCTCATTTTTTAGATACACACCCGTTGTTCGGGCGATTTGTTTTACCTGACTGCACAGTTTTTCCAGATCCATAGTCGATTTTTTTCTCAATTATATTTTGTCCGATTTTACTTCTCCGGATACATTGAATCCCACCAACGGGCGTCATTCTTCAGCCATTTCGCGAACCATGCATAGATGGCATTGTTCCAGGCAATACGTTTATCGTAATCATAAATAGCATGGTTCTCTCCCTCCACCTGGATAAACTCAACCGGTTCGTTCAGCAGCTTCAGCGCCGTGTACATCTGAATGCTCTCCCCGATGGGAACATTGGTGTCGGCCGTTCCGTGCAGCAACAGCAGGGGCGTTTTGATCTTGTCGGCATGAAACAGGGGACTTTGTTTCACGTAAAGCTCGGGGTTGTTCCAGGGATAGCTGCCCGCACTGGCACCGGCGCTGTAGGAGTAACCCCAGTAGCCTTCACCCCAGTAGCTGGTGATGTTGCTGATGCCGGCATGCGACACCGAGGCAGCAAACAGGTTGGTCTGCGTGATAAGGTATTGGGTCATGAATCCGCCATAGGAAGCACCAATATTACCTATTTTTGTACCATCCACGAATGGATGGGCGGTCACGAATGCGTTCACGCCTTCAATGATCTCATCGGCAGTTTGTTCGCCCCAGGCGTTTACATGCCGAGCCGAAAACTCCTGACCATAACCGGTGGTACCGCTCGGCTGCAGGGTATATACTACGTAATCCTGAGCTGCATAAACATGCAAAGGGTAGGTGCTCTCAAAAGTGCGGGAGGTGGGGCTGGTGCCGCCGTAATAATAGACGATAAGCGGATATTTTTTTCCCGAACTGAAGTGGGGAGGCAAATAATAACGCCCTTCAATGACATCACCAAAGGAACTCGTGAAGTGCCAGTCTTTCACCTCACCAAGGGTAAGTTCGCTTAGTCGTTCTGCGTAGGGGTCGGAAATGAGAGTCGACTCCATTGTTTTTAGATTCAGCAGATAGCTCCTGTTCGAGTTGGAGACGCTGACGCCAGTATAGGTTGCCCATTGGGCGTTTTCGGCAATATTGAATGAGCGGATGACCTCCTCTTTAAGCGGCAGCTTTTCAAACTTCTTTGTACCGGGGTGATAACGATACATATTGGCGCGGTCACCTTCCTCCACACGGTAATAGATGGTGTTGTCGAGCCTGTTCCACTCCTGGGCACTGATGGAAGGGTCGAAAAATTTCGTGACAGGTTCCACTTTTCTTGTGTCGATATCCATCAGGAATGATTGGGTGTCGTAGCTGTTGGCTATCTGTCCGGCGCCGATGTTCAGGCCGATACTGCCGAATGCTTCGGGAGCGCCATGAATAAGCAATTGCTTCCCGTCGGGAGAAAATTGCGCCGAATAGGTATAGGTTTGGTCTTTCCACAAGGTATCCACCGCCATCGTCTCCAGGTTAAGCCTGTAGAGCGAGTTCCTACGGAAAGGCCGTTCAGTCAGATCCTCTTCGGAAGTAGAAAAAAGAAGATATTGCAGATCATCGGTCACATCGTTGAGCGAGGCGGTTTGTCTTCCGAAGGTGAGCTGCTGGGTAAGACCGGTGTCGAAGAAATAACGATAGAGGAAATAGCGTTCACGGTATTGCGACTGTCTGTCGTCGATGCCGATCAACCGCTTCAGGCCTCCCGGGTTGCTGATGGTGAGTGTTTCCTTTGCAGAGAAGAAAAGTGATTTTTCGTCTGGTGCAATGTGAAAATTTTCTTTCGGAAGGCCTTGGGCAATGATCTTACTTTCTGAGGTCAGTGGATCGAGCGTTACGACCGATCGTCCATCTTCACTGTCGGTTACAAAATAGAGCAGCTCCTGTTTGGGCATCCAGTTTAACTGCGATCTGCCGGCCGGCTCAGAAAGAATGGTGCGTTTCTGTTTTACGTCGTAGACTTCGGTGTAATTTCGGTTTTCTCCTCCGGGAAGGGTCTCACGGAGCGACAGCAGCACATACCGGCCACCGGGAGAGATCACGGCGTTGTTGACCCGTTTACCCTCGAGGATGTCTTTGATCTCTAATCGGCGTTGGGGGGTGTTCCCGAATGTGTAGACCAGCAGGGAGTCGGGCTCGTCGGGCTTCAAGGCAACCTTTACAGCGGGTTCTGTCCTGTTTTCCGCATCGGTGAGCACCTTGATCACAACCCGTACGTTGTTGGTGAAGCCGTTCAGGTTGGCATCTACCTGACCGGACTGGTGCAGGCTGTCGTTGACCTGGTTCTTGGTGGCCCGCTTCACGCCATTGACCCACAACTCAAGCGGGTTGGGCGATGTCACGGTGAGCTTTCCCTTGCCATAACGGTCGCCTGCAACGTAGAACGACAGCAACTGGAAAGCTTTGCTTGTTGCCGGTTTCTCCAGGAAGAAGAAACCGGTCGTATCGGGTGTCACTTCCTTTGTGAACCGTTCCTGACCGGGAAAGGAGATCGGGGAAGAAAGTAGCATCTCATCGGAGTAGGTGGTATTGTTCAGGTTCGTGCTGTCGAGCAGGACCGGTTTTTGAACCGGAACAGGTCCGAAGAGGCCGATACTCTGCGGAGAAACCGGCTCACCGGCCTGAAGGCTGACTACTCCCAGAAGTCCAGCGAGAACATACCCAAAGTGTTGTTTTCTAATTTTCATTTTTTTATAACTTGATCGTGTGACGTTTTCTTCATCTGCAGTCTGCTTATTTGCCGCTACTTGCCCAGACAAAATGTCGGCTGAAAAGAGTTTGCCTTGGCGCATCCTGCTCGAAAATGCCG
>DFYK01000086.1:0-1636 GCA_002383605.1 Proteiniphilum sp. UBA4084
AACACCTCGAAGATATCTACGGATTCCTGGCCAGAAAGAAGATGGAAAACCTGCGGGAAATAGAACGGAAATAAACGAATAAAAAAAACCGCATTTCTGCGGTTTTTTTTATTCGTGATCCGCCTGGGGCTCGAACCCAGGACCCCATCCTTAAAAGGGATGTGCTCTACCTGCTGAGCTAGCGAATCAGCCTGAATGCTTTCTTGCAAAAGCGAGTGCAAAGATAAAACCTTTATTTTATTTTTCCAACTATGAACGTCATAAAAACTGGTTTTTTTCACACTTAAAAGATAATTATTTCTGTATCAGTTTCATTACCGCTATCCTTCTCAACCTTCCACCTCAAAAGCTGAACGCTGAAAGCTGACTGATAATATCCCTTATAGCTGACTATATCAAGTACCCACTTCAAAGCTGATAGCTGAACGCTGAGTGCTGACACCTAATTTTCGCTGACAGCTGACCCCTCTCAATACCTGTAATGCTCCGGCTTATAAGGCCCTTCCACCGGTACACCGATATAATCGGCCTGTTTCTGTGACAATGTGGTCAGCTTCACGCCGATCTGTTCCAGATGCAATCGGGCCACCTCTTCATCCAGATACTTCGGCAGACGATACACACCCACTTCATAATCATGCTGCCAAAGATCAATTTGCGCCAGTGTCTGGTTTGAGAAAGAGTTGCTCATCACAAAGGAAGGATGTCCCGTGGCACATCCCAGGTTTACCAGGCGTCCTTCGGCGAGGAGGAAAAGAGAATTGCCGGCAGGGAAAGTGTACTTATCCACCTGAGGTTTGATGTTCAGATGGGTGATTCCCGGAAAACTCACCAGTTTATCCACCTGTATCTCATTGTCGAAATGGCCAATATTGCAGACGATGGAGTGGTCCTTCATCTGCTGCAAATGTTCAATGGTCACCACGTCGCGGTTACCAGTCGTGGTTACAAAGATATTGCCCTCTTTCACCGCTTCCTCCATGGTGGTTACCTGAAACCCTTCCATGGCAGCCTGCAGGGCGCAAATGGGATCGATCTCGGTTACGATCACCCGTGCACCATAGGAGCGCATCGATTTGGCACAACCCTTGCCCACGTCGCCGTAACCCAGCACCACGACCACCTTGCCGGCAATCATCACATCGGTGGCCCGTTTGATGCCGTCGGCAAGCGATTCACGGCAACCATACAGGTTATCGAATTTCGACTTGGTGACCGAGTCATTTACGTTGATTGCCGGCACAAGCAGTTCACCCCGCTCCATCATCTGGTAGAGACGGTGGACACCGGTGGTAGTCTCCTCTGAGATACCCTTCATTTCAGCAATGGCTCTGTGCCAGCGTTGTCCGTCCTCTTTCAGGACACGATGCAGCGTATCAAGGATTACCTGCTCCTCGTGATTGGATCCCTTCCGGTCGATCGTAGAAGCATCGTTTTCGGCCATATAACCCATATGCACAAGCAGGGAGGCATCGCCTCCGTCGTCCACAATGAGGTTGGGTCCTTTTCCGCCGGGAAAACGGAGCGCCATCTCCGTGCACCACCAGTACTCCTCCAGCGATTCACCTTTCCAGGCAAAAACAGGCACTCCGGCAGCGGCAATGGCAGCGGCAGCATGATCCTGGGTGGAGAAGAT
>DFYK01000086.1:1677-1806 GCA_002383605.1 Proteiniphilum sp. UBA4084
TCAATCCGGGCATCTCATGCTCGGCGATGTCGATCTCCTTTCGTCCAAAATCGGCCAGACTGATGTCCGCCACCTTATAGGGAAGATCGTAGGAATAATTATTATTCATATTGGTTCCTTTTTGATTTA
>DFYK01000086.1:1824-3608 GCA_002383605.1 Proteiniphilum sp. UBA4084
AGCTGATCGCTGAATCCTGAAAGCTGACCTCTATAAACCAAAAACAATGAGAAGAACTTATCTGTTACTTATTTTTGCCACCTTGTTTTTAAACATGTGCGCGCAGGGAAATCAAAATAAAACAACCCAAACAAAACCAAATATAATGGAATACAATGCATTGACTACCGACGAGGAGCGAGTAATCGTACACAAGGGAACAGAACGCCCCTTCACCGGGGAATATCTGAATAACAAAGAAGCAGGCACCTATCTCTGTAAGCGGTGCAACGCCCCACTCTACCGCTCGGTGGATAAATTCGAATCGGATTGTGGATGGCCTTCTTTCGATGATGAGATTGAAGGTGCAGTAAAGCGGATACGCGATGCCGACGGCCGACGCACCGAGATTCTCTGCAACAACTGCGGGGCACACCTGGGACATCTGTTCCTGGGTGAAGGATTTACGGAGAAACAGACACGACATTGTGTGAATTCCATTTCCATGAAGTTCCTGCCTGCCAAACAGGATGGTCAGGCAACCGGTTACTTTGCATCGGGTTGCTTCTGGGGAACGGAATATTTCTTCATGAAAGCCCCGGGAGTGAAGCAAACCAACGTGGGTTTCATGGGAGGTCATGTAAATAACCCTACCTATGAGCAGGTATGTCAAAAAAATACAGGACACCTGGAAACCACCGAAGTGATTTTCGATCCGGAAACAACCACCTATGAGGAAATGGTAAAACTCTTTTTCGAAACGCACGATTTCACACAAACCGACGGACAGGGTCCCGATATCGGACCACAATACCGCTCCTGCATCTTCTATGCCGATGAATCACAAAAAGCAATCGCTGAAAAATATATTGACATACTCCATGGCAAGGGATATCGTGTGGCTACCATGCTCAAACCGGCCACGACCTTCTGGAAAGCAGAAGATTATCATCAGCAGTATTACGAACACAAAGGCTCCACGCCTTATTGTCATAAATACACAAAAATTTTTTAAAATAAAAATTGATTACCAAAAATAAAGATCATTTCGAAAACAATTCAAAAGATGAAACGTTTTATCAGTGTCGTTTAGATATAAAGTATTTTATGTTTAATTAAAAAAGAAAAAGTTATGAAAGTATTTCGTTCTTTATCAATGGCACTATTGGTACTNNGCACTGGGTATCGGAGCAACATCGTGCAACAATGTGAGTGATGCAGATGTGCAAAGCGCTGCACAGCAGCTTCTGGCTTCCAACCCTGAACTGGACAACGTTCTGGTAACAGTAGAAAACCAGGTCGCTACCCTGACAGGAACTGTGGCAGACGATGCAACGAAGAGTTATGCCGAGAGCACCGTGGCCGGAGTGGAAAATGTGAAATCGGTTGTCAATCAGATTGAAGTGGTTCCCCCCGCCCCCGACTACACTGCACTCGATGAATCGATTAATGCAGCCCTTGCTGATCTGCTTAAGGAATATAACAAGGTTACCGCTACCGTGAAGGATGGGGTAATTCAACTGAAGGGAGAGATCAAAAAAAGTGAACAATCCGGTTTATTGGAAAAACTGAATGCATTGAATCCAATTCAGATTGTGGACAGCACGACCGTAAAATAAGCCGTCATAGCAACCCGGCATACCAATCAGTAAAACGATCCCTGGGGTTCATTGCAGAAAACTGATTATCCTGCAGGGCAGAATAAAAAGAAAAAAGTTGTCGAATCACTCCGGCAACTTTTTTTTGTACCCTATCTGATGAAACATTTGACGTGGGAACAAATGAAAAAGCCCCCAGGATTACTC
>DFYK01000032.1 GCA_002383605.1 Proteiniphilum sp. UBA4084
GGAGGAGAGATATCGAGAAAGGTGGACAGCGGTCAAATGACCGAAGCCGAAGAAGCCGTCCAGTGGTATAAAAAGGTTTTTGGCGATGACTATTACCTTGAGTTGCAGCGCCACAAGACCGACCGCCCCGATGCCGATCAGACCACCTACCCCAAGCAGGAAAGGGTGAACCAGGAGCTGATCCGCATCGCCCGCAAATATGATGTGAAGCTGATCGCCACCAATGATGTGCACTTCGTAAACGAGGAGGATGCCGATGCACATGATCGTCTCATCTGCCTCAGCACAGGCAAGGATTTCGATGATCCCGACAGGATGCGCTACACCAAGCAGGAGTGGTTGAAGAGCACCGAGGAGATGAACCGGATCTTCGCAGACATCCCGGAGGTGTTGACCAACACCCTGGAGGTGGCAGAAAAGGTGGAGTTCTACTCGATAGACCACTCCCCACTGATGCCCTTTTATCCCATCGATCCGGCATTCGGCACCGAAGAGTCATACAAGAAGCAATACCCCGAAGAAGCACTTATTGAAGAGTTCGGGAAGGAAACCTTTCATCGGCTGGGTGACTACAACAAGGTGATACGGGTAAAGCTGGAGGCGGACTATCTGACACATCTCACCAAAATTGGTGCTCAAAAGCGGTATGGAGACGATCTCAATGAGGAGATCATTGAACGGTTGCAGTTTGAGTTGGACACCATCAAAAACATGGGCTTTCCCGGTTATTTCCTCATCGTGCAGGATTTCATTGCTGCAGCCCGCGGCATGGATGTGGCAGTTGGACCCGGTCGTGGTTCGGCAGCGGGATCCGCTGTGGCCTACTGCCTGGGCATCACCGATATTGATCCTCTGAAATATGACCTGCTGTTTGAGCGGTTTCTGAACCCGGACCGTATATCGATGCCCGATATCGATATCGATTTCGACGATGAAGGTCGGGGCAAGGTGCTCCGCTGGGTAACAGAGAAATATGGCAGCGAGAAGGTGGCACACATCATCACCTACGGCACCATGGCTACAAAGTCTTCAATTAAGGATGTGGCAAGGGTACACAAGCTGCCCCTCTCCGATTCGAACCGCCTGGCAAAGCTCGTTCCCGACAGGATTCCAAACGTCAAGAAGATTACCCTGCAAACCGCCATCGACAATGTACCGGAGCTTAAAGAGGCTGCCAACAGCAACGATCCTCTGGTAAAAGATACACTCAAGTATGCCGTAATGCTGGAAGGGAATGTACGCAACACCGGGGTACATGCCTGCGGGGTAATTATCGGACAGAGCGACATCTCCGACGTGGTTCCCATCAGTACGGCAGAAGATAAAGAGACCAGAGAAAAAATGCTGGTCACACAATACGAGGGTTCGGTAATTGAGGAAACGGGACTGATTAAAATGGACTTTCTCGGTCTCAAAACGCTATCAATCATCAAGGATGCACTCACAAACATTGAGTTAACACGCGGCATCAAGGTGGATATTGATGCCATCGATATGAATGATCCTGCCACTTACCGACTCTATTGTAACGGACAGACCACCGGGACCTTTCAGTTTGAATCGGCAGGCATGCAGAAATATCTGAAGGAACTTCAACCCGGCAAGTTTGAGGATCTGATTGCGATGAACGCACTATACCGACCCGGTCCCATGGATTATATTCCTTCCTTTATCGCCCGCAAACAGGGTAAGGAGGAGATCAGATATGATTTGCCCATCATGGAGAAATACCTGAGTGAGACCTATGGTATCACGGTCTATCAGGAACAGGTGATGCTTCTCTCCCGTCTGCTGGCCGACTTCACCAGAGGTCAGTCGGATGAATTGCGCAAAGCAATGGGCAAGAAGATGATCGACAAGATGAACGCCCTGAAGGAGAAGTTCCTGGCAGGTGGAAAGAAAAACGGGTACGACGTGAAGATCCTCAACAAGATCTGGACCGACTGGGAGAAATTTGCCTCCTACGCGTTTAACAAGTCGCATGCCACCTGCTACTCCTGGGTGGCATACCAGACAGCCTGGCTCAAAGCCAACTATCCCTCTGAATACATGGCGGCAGTGCTCTCCAACAACCTGAACAACATCACCGAGATCACCAAGTTCATGGACGAATGCAAGGCAATGGACATGAACGTGCTCTGCCCCGACATCAACGAATCGTTCCTGAAGTTCTCGGTCAACAAAGCAGGTGACGTACGTTTCGGCCTTGCCGCCATCAAGAGCGTGGGTCAGGGTGCCGTTGCCGACATCATTGAGGAACGCACAAAAAACGGACCTTTTGCCGATATCTTCGATTTTGTGGAAAGGATAAACCTCTCTTCCTGTAATAAAAAAAATATCGAGGCACTGGCATTGTCGGGTGCTTTCGACTCTTTACCGGGCATACAGCGAGAACAATTTCTCGCGATGAACAACAGAGGTGAAGAATTTCTGGAGACGCTCATCCGGTATGGAAATAAATATCAACAGGACAAACAGGGAGCAATCACCTCCCTCTTTGGTGACGATAGTTCATTTCAGATTGCCCGTCCCGAGATACCGCAGGCACAACGCTGGTCGGACCTCGAAAGGCTGAACAGGGAACGTGAGCTTATCGGCATCTATCTTTCGGCACATCCGCTCGATGATTATGAGTTTATTCTGAAATATGTATGCAATGCCGACACGGTGAAGCTGCAGGATCTGGATGCGCTCAACGGATTGGATATCTCATTTGGCGGTATCATCACGGCAGTGCGTGAGGGTCAAACAAAAAGAGGGTCCCCCTATACTATCTTCAAGATAGAAGACTACGCGGGTAGTTATGAAATTGCACTCTTCAGCGAAGACAGCGTCAATTTCGGCAGGTATGCCCGCATTGGATTGTCGGTTTACATTCAGGCGAGGATTCAACCCAAACGATTCAGACAGGAGGAGCTTGAGGTAAAAATCACCTCCATCGGATTACTTTCGGAGATGCGGGAAAAGCTTGTTTCCAAGATCACACTGCAGATTCCGCTCACCGAACTGGATGACACCACTGTAACAGAATTATCGGCACTGGTGAAAAACAATTCCGGAAATTCATTGTTATACTTCCAGATCATCGGTGAAGAATCCCACATGCACATAGAGCTTTTCTCACGTCCTGCACGGATTCAGGTGAACAGACATTTCATCGATTATCTGAGAGACAATCTACTGATCGATTTCAAAATCAATTAATCAAATAATTTAAAACAGACAAATATGGCGCTTCAAATTACAGATGCAACCATCAACGAGGTGTTGCAGACAGACAAACTGGTCGTAATTGACTTCTGGGCAGAATGGTGTGGTCCCTGCAAGATGGTGGGACCGATCATCGAACAAATCAGTGAAGAATATAAAGACAAAGTGATCGTAGGTAAACTCGATGTAGACAACAACGACGACACCACATCGAAATACGGAATCCGCAATATACCTACAGTGCTCTTCATCAAAAACGGTGAGGTGGTGGATAAGGTGGTGGGTGCAGGAGCCAAAAGCCTTTTCACCGACAAAATCAACAAGCTGATCTGATCGGTTGGGCACAAAATAAAATAAGCATCCCTCTTTTATGACAGGGATGCTTTTTTTATGGGATGCTCACACTTAATATTCGTCTTCGTTGAAGAAGAAATCTTCCTTGCTCGGATAATCGGGCCAAATATCTTCAATCGATTCAAATATTTCACCCTCTTCCTCTATTTCCTGCAGATTTTCGATGACTTCCAACGGTGCACCCGAGCGTTGTGCATAATCGATTAGTTCATCTTTTGTAGCGGGCCAGGGAGCATCCTCCAGCTTCGATGCCAGTTCTAGTGTCCAATACATTGAAAAATCCTTTCTTTAGTTGTTTGTTTCAAATTTTCCGCAAATGTATAAAAAGTTTTTATATATCACCCTGTTCCCAGTATATTTCTTCCGATGTTTTGTGGCTTTCCAGTCGTGCAAGCACGAAGAAGTAGTCTGAAAGCCGATTGAGAAAGATAACAACCTTCTCCGATACCGGAAAATCTTCCGCTACCCGATAGACAATACGCTCTGCCCGGCGGGTAACCGTGCGGCAAATGTGAGCCCGCGAAGCTGCCTCATTTCCTCCGGGCAGCACAAAGCGGTTCAGACGAGGCAGAACTGCGTCTATCTGATCTATCTGGGCTTCTATGCGTGCAATATCATTGGCGCTTATGATACTGGCAGTCTTGGGTTGTTTACTCTCGGTTTCTGTGGCCAGAAAGGAACCTACAGCAAAAAGCTTATGCTGGATAAAGAGCAGGAAATCGTTGTGCTCCTTCTCTTTGATTTCGCAATTTAACCAGCCGGTAAAACTGTTCAGTTCATCTATGGTGCCATACGCTTCGAGCCGGATATGCGTTTTACGAACCCGTGTTCCTCCTACGAGCGCCGTGGTGCCCTTGTCTCCGGTCTTTGTATATATAATACTTTTTTTCATTATGATCATTGTTTGTTTTATAGCGATCAGCAATCAGTTTTCAGCAATCAGCTTTTTTGGTACAAATTTTCTTCATACAGCGGTTTGCAAGGGTGTTTGCAGCTTTCAGCGTCATTTTTTAAGAAGCAAACGTTCAGTATGTGGCGGTTTACAGGATTGTTTTTGTCTCTCTTTACACAAAATAATGCATCTTATGAAAGGAGGGTCGTATGAAAGCGAGGCCCATTATCTTCCTGTCGAATGTGATACTGATCCGCTCATCTTTAACGATAAGGGACCAAAATTGTTTACTTAGTCTGTTATTTATTGGATAAATAGCCCAACAGCTATTCTCATGGCTCAGTTGAAGCAAGGCATCAATTGAAAGGTTCTCTATCTCGACCTTCTCCTCCAGGTTGATGAAGATGGCGTCGTAAGGTTCCGCACCGGGTTCTGGCACTGTCGCCACGCAGGTACAACGGATATCGGATGAAGATGCCACAAGATAGCGGGTATTTACTCCCTCGGCAGCGTTTAGCTCAAGAATACGTTTCGCTTTGAAATGATTGACAAGACGGAAGGAGAGATGATTGATTTCACTCCGGGCATAACTTTGCAGACTCTTTTCCGTCAGTATTTTCGGGATATCCTGAAAAGCATAATACCCATATTTCGCATGCAATACATTGGTGATCGTATCGAAAGCAAAGGGCGAATGAATACCGTGGCCCCGTGACTGTTTCAATCGAAGCCACCATCTGGAAAACAGCATCACGATGTTATATTTTCTCGATTAACACAACTGCGTATGCGGTGATTCCTTCCTCCCGTCCCACGAAACCCATTTTCTCGGAAGTGGTTGCTTTAATGGAGATGGCATCACGATCAAGCTCCATAATATCGGCAAGTTTTTGTTGCATGGCAGGTATGTGGGGATTTAGTTTTGGCTGCTCCGTGCATACCGTCGTATCAATATTCCCTATCCTATAACCCTTATCGCATAGTAGAGAAACACATTTTTTCAGCAGGATCTTGCTGTCGGCACCCTGATAGTCTGGTGAAGTATCTGGAAAATGATATCCTATATCCCGTAGGTTAGCTGCCCCCAGCATCGCATCGCAAATGGCATGGATCAAAACATCCGCATCGGAATGGCCCAGCAGTCCCCGATGGTGATCGAGTTGAACACCGCCGATCCACAGTTCTCTTTTTTCTGCAAAACGATGCATATCATATCCGAAGCCAACCCGTATGTTCATGATCATCGCATTAAGTTTCTGATTCCCTCGATATCGAATCCCAACGAGAGACGCAGGGTCTGATCCAACGGGTTCGACTGGGCAGTTGAGATCAGGTAGGCTGCATCAACCTGAAAAGCTTTCATTCTGAATCCTGTTCCAAATGTAAAGTAACGCCTGTTGCCCTTGTACTCGTTTTCGTGATAATAACCTGTTCTCACCGAAAACTGATTCAGATAGGTGTACTCCATGCCCACCGACCACATGATCTCCTGCAACTCTTCTTCAAGGCCCCCTGGTGCATCTCCCAGTGACTTGAAAATTCCTGCGATGGAAGAGATACCCTGGTAGTCATCGATACGCTGTTGCGCATCTTCAGCCGTCTCTCCCTCCTTCGCCAATTGTGGTGTAGGAACAAGCAGTTTGTTGAGATCAACACTGAATGAAAGGGTATGATCTTTTGCTATGGGATATCCCAGGGAGGCTCCCAGCCGCATGTTTGTAGGGAGAAAATAGGAATTGGTGCCGCCGTCATATGAGATTTTTGTACCAATATTGGATAGATTGAAACCCAGGCCGAGCAGCATTTCAGTGCGGCCCAAATAAAGATAGGATTCGTTATAGCCGGCGATGTCTGCAGCAAATGCATTGCCGGGTGTTGTTTCGTTGTTCCCCGTGGAGTAATCGGCCCGGATGTATCTGAGAGTTACTGCACCGGCAAAGGTCTCCGACAGCCTTCTTGAATAGGCGAGATCAAGTGCAAACTCATGAGGTGAAACAGTTTGCCAGAACTCGCCGTTCATGTCGGCGATGTCGATGTTTCCCAATGAGAAATAGCGCAATGAAGCGCTAAGCGCATCGAGATTGTCATCACCCAACTTCCAGAATCCGGAAGCATAGAGCAGATTTATGTCGCTCACCAGTTTGCTTAGCCAGGGTGTATAGGAAAATGCCACGCCCCCCTCTGAAGACAGGAAGGGATATTTGGCGGCATTCCAATGCTGAGAAAAGAGATCGGGCATGGTTGCTGCCCCCATATCTCCCATGCCACCACCTCGGGCATCGGGCGCGAATTGCAATGAGGGCATGGCCACCGGTATGGGATTGTACTCCTGTGCCGGCAACACACTACTCCATAGCACGAAAAGGATGCTGCACAAAAAGGTGTGTATTGTTTTACTCATTTTGATATAGATTGACGATTGATTGCCTTGTTGCCAGGCAGACTTACTTTACCCTGAAATCCAACAGTTTTTTATCGCCGATGTATCCCTGTAAATGGTCGTTTACCATTACCGGACCAATGCCAGCGGGAGTACCGGTAAAGATCAGATCACCCATCTTTAACGTAAAATATCGGCTCAAATGAGAAATAATCTTATCCACCGAATAAATCATCTCTCCGGAGTTGCCCTGCTGCACCATTTTTCCATTGATGTCGAGATGAAAATCAAGTCTATTTACGCTTCCAACCTCCTCTTTGGAGACAAAGGTGCCGATGGCGGCAGAATTGTCAAAGGCCTTGGCAATCTCCCAGGGTAATCCCAGTTCCTTCTGTTTTCGTTGCAGGTCACGGGCTGTAAAATCTATGCCTACTGTAACCTCCTCGTAATAACGTTCTGCAAAGCGTTCTGCAATATTTTTACCGAGTCGGCTTATTTTTATTACCAGTTCCGTTTCGTAATGTATTTCTTCTGAAAAATCGGGCAAGTAAAAAGGCTTTCCTCCTTTGAGCAGTGCTGTGTCGGGTTTCATAAAAAAAACCGGCTCCTCACTCTCAAACGTACGCTTCATCTCTTTATTGTGCGACGCGTAATTAAGACCAATAGCAAAAATCTTCATGGGCGTAAACGATTGAACATGACAGCCAGGTGAGCATAAAGCGATGTATTTTGCAGCACGACACCCTCTGGAACACGGATTCTGAAGGGGGTAAAATTCCAGATTCCTTTGATACCTCCACGGATCATGAAATCGGATACTTCCTGCGCTATACCCGGCGGAACGGTCAGAACACCAATTTCAGCCTGAATCTTCTCATTTTTACCGAAAAATTCATCGCTGTGGAAAACGGGAATATTGTGTACTTTCTTATTAACAATGGACGATTTCACGTCAAAGCCGGCAATAATCTTTAATCCGTACTGCTCCAGTCCTGAGTCAGACAGCAAAGCCGCTCCCAGGCTTCCGACACCAAATAATACAGCCTTATGCGTTTGTTTGAACCCAAGAAAGGTCTCCAGTACAGAAATCAGGTCATTGATATCGTAACCGACTCTTGTTTTACCATTTACGTCAACATAAGATAAATCTTTGGCTATCTGTGATGCAGAGACATCTATCTTTTTCGCTATTTGTGTAGAAGAGACAATGGTTTCTCCCTGGCTTTTCAGTAATTTCACATATGATAAGTACCAGGGAAGCCTTCTGAGCGCCGGCTCAGGTATTTTAGAGGAATCAATCTGAACGGACATACCTTTGGGTAAATTTACGATAACGTTCACAAAGATACGTTCTTTTCGGATATTTTTGGGAATTTTTAAACGCTATTTAAAGACAAATTTCTTTAATAGCCTCCCATTTCAGATGAATTTACAACTCTTCATCCACCAAATCGCCCGGAACATTCAACGGAATCACTTTTGTTGCCCTCGATTTCTTTATGAGCGGGGTGAGTTTGTTCTTCACGATGGATTTGTAATGGGTACTGTTTTCGTGAATTTTGTAGGCCGATTCACTTTCGTAGCTTTCATAAAGAAAGATGGTATTGGGGTTATCCTCGCTGAGAAGCACATCGTAAATAAGACAGCCTTCTTCGTTCTCCAGTGAAAGAGTCTGCACTTCGAGGAGAAGGTCGACGGCGGTATCCAGGTTCTGCTCGTCAAAAGAGAGTTCTACAATTATTACATACGGATCTTCCACATCATCTTGTGCATAACCCGGCACAATGTTGATCGAGAACACAAGACCCAGGAACAGACAGAAAAGAACAGCTTTCTTCATATGATGAAAATTTAGGATTGTTCTTAGGAAGGCATTTTATCAGTACCTTATTCCGGAAACATCACGCATGACCGCCCTCACGGAACCCAGTTTCAGGCTGGTATCAATAATGACCGGGATGCGATTTTTGTCGCTGGTTAGTGATGCCCTGAGCGACTCTTTCGGGTTGGTAAAAGCATCATCGTGAATGGTCATTGAGATGTTGATCACTTCATATGTTTTGCCGTTGTTCGCCTTAATCGATGCGGTACCCAGATAGTTCACATACATATCGACAGGTCGTCTGCCGGAAATGAACTGGATATATTGTTTGTCACCCGCTTTCATACCGGTATAATCCAGGTTTCTTACATAAGAAATCACCGAAAGATAGTCGTAGGTACACTTATTCGTAGTGACCACCTCGTCGAAATTTTCCACATTGTTTCTGCTGCGCAGCGCACGGATGCTTATTTCATCCCCTTTATAGGTAAATGACTGTCTTTCAATTGAGTAATCTTTCCCTTCGAATGCCTCTTTTGTAAATAGCAACGGACGCAGGTTATAGTCGATGTAAGAAGTGAGGGTATCGTTCACCGTGTACAGGTTGCCGGCCAGTCCCGAGGTGTTGAGCATCATCACCGTCTTGAACGCATTCTCTCCCCGATAATTGGCTTCAGTTGTTAGCAGTGATCCTCTGCCAGCTTTAGCTTTCAGGATACCAAAATCGAAATAAAGATCGTACTGTATGTTTTCACCGCTTTTAAAAGCGTTGTTGGTCAGTTTACACTGTGCTTTTATGGGCTGCAGGCCCAGAAATAAGAGCACGATGATTGCCAGAATAGAATATTTTTTTTGCATTGTCAATTTTTTATGTGAAACATTTATGGCAGATACCTCATTCATTTCATTTGTTACATCCTCGGGGTACTGCCAAAACCGCGACTTCCGCTACTACCGAAGGGTGAACTTTGCTGATTTTGTTGCTGATTATTTCTATCCCTGTTGGGGTCTCTCCTTTTTTTCTCTTCGGGCTTGTTCTTCGTGATTTCAAGCGGCTTCTGCCTGATCACCTCGACAGTATTGATTTGCCACTCCTCCATATGATCGGAATAAGCCCGGATCATCCACTTTCCCGGATAGTAATAAACCATTTCAGGTTGTCGTTTATCTTCATAATTTCCGGTCGTCCATACGCCATCTCTGTTTTCGTCAATTACCAAGCGCGCGTAGATCTCACCGGGCTGGAGATCCTGAAATCTCACCGTGTTCCCTTTGACGAAGCTTTTCCGAAAAGGTTTATCCGATTTATCCAGTAGCTCAACGAACACCACCTTCCCTTCGGGCAATCCAACGATGTTTACTTCTAAGTTACCGTACTGGTCCAGCGGTTTCACCGTGAACGACTGTTCATATTTGTTATTCCAAAGTCCATAGGGGCTGATCAAAAGGGCAGAGTCTACCGTCAGTTTATATTTGCCGCCCGGCTCCCACCGGGGGCGGATAGTCAGCTTGCGGGGATTTAGTGTATCGCGCTCCATACGAAACGGTACAGGCTCAAAAAGCGAATCGACAGCCATTTCCAGTCGCACAAATGATGAATCGAAACGCACTATGGGTTGTTCAAACTCGAACCGGATGGGATTGAACAGTTCAAAGGTGGATTGTACATTGCTGGTTATACCCAGGAAACGGATTTGTTCTTTCTCTGCCTCTTCACCATCCTTTTTCTCATCATTTTTTTGTTCTCGTTTGTCGCGTGCCGATTTGCGGATATTAAAGCTGATGGTATCGGTATCGATATAGTTTTTGTTGAGTGAGTCGGTACGGGTATAATTTATTTTCATCCTGATAGAGTCCTGCTGATAAATCAGTGAATCGGTGATCCAGAGCAACAGGGTATCATTCCCCGCACTCCGTTCCGTCACGTACCAGTTATCGTTCGAAACCTCCGGCTGCAACAGACTAAAGTCCGGCATGACAGTAGGAGCTGCAAAATAAAGCGTTAGTTTGTGTGGTTCGGTACGTTCATGTTTTTGCAGATACTGTCGCTGGAAGTCCGACTGAAAGGAGCGTAACACCAGATCGTCGGGCAAAAAGCGGGTGTATTGAACGGTTCGGATGGTATCGATGGTGATGCTATCCACAAACACCGTATCCTGGCGGACGGCGGACATGGAGGATGGAATGACAATGGAATCGAGAAAGGCGATGGCCTCCTGTGGATTATCATATTTATAATCTCTGTTCTGGTCGTTCAGCGCGAAGACCTTATATTTTCCCGGTGCCATACCGCGTACTGTAAAGTTTCCCCGCGAGTCGGTTCTCGATATGCGTTCGAAGGGTACACGTGTGAATACCGTGTCATCAAAGTTAGAATGTATTCCCACGTAGGTTCCCGTAACCGGCTCAAGATCCTGTGCCGCGAGCACCTTTCCGGAGATGGAGAGGGTATCCAGCTGATCACCGGTAGAAAATGAAAATACAAAATTTTCGAGAGGATTTTCTTCGTTGTTGTCGGCAATGGCGTCGGTGAAGTCGATGGTATAGGTTGTATTGGGCTTCAACTCATCTTTCAGTTCCACGACCGCTTTTTTCCCAACTGAGCGGATTATCGGCAATATTTGTTGTGGTGGGGTGATGATCACTTTCTCTGCCGGCGATTTGATTTTGATGTTTTCATCGAACTCAATCTCTATCTTCGAGGGAGAGGCACCCAACGAATTGAAGTTGGGTTTGGCCTGTCTCACTTTCGGTGGATCCACATCATAGGCTCCCCCCGTGGGCGCTGCCATGTTGGCACATGCCTGAAGTAGCACCATCATTAACAGGGTTAGGAAAAGAAAAGAAAACAGAAATAGATTTTTTTTCCGCATGTTTCCGCTTTTGAATGAATATTACCCCTTTTACCCTGCAAAAATACAACGATTTCGTCAAGTAACGAGCAGAAGACAAATTTATTTGAATTATGCCGTTACGAGAAATCGACTAAAATGAGACATTTGAACTATTTTCGATAAGCAATGGACAGAAAGCAAGTTTACTTGCATTATGTCATTGCGAGAAAATATCTAACTTTAGTGAACGATTTCGTCAAGTAACGAGCAGAAGGCAAATTTATTTGTTACCATGAGCTGATGAGAGCAACTTATGTCCAATTCTGCAATAGAGACATTTGCGGGTATCGCAGTATTCTTTTCGCAATTGAATAAGTGCCTGCGAGTCGAAAGCATGTGCCGGTATGATGCCAGCTTCGGCAAATTCGCTGACAATACGGTTCCTTTCCGGCTTTATTGTTTCCAGCAGGCTGATAGCCCTATCGCAATATTTCTCGGCACCTGTTTTCTTGCCGTAGGCAAACAACATGGGTGTTACCGTATTGATAAGCAGTATATCCAATGAAGCCTCTCCAGGTAGTTTTTCCATTTTCGGTGAAGTTTTCCCAAAGCCATAGTGTGTCTTCCAATATTCGGATGGAGCCGCAAGAAACAGCACGCGCAGCTCGTGAAGTTCCTCTTTCTCGAGGATACGGGAAAAGAGACGACCCGACTGCTGCAACAAAGCTGCCAGTTGTGCAATGCGTATTTGCGGGAATGACCGGGGGCGGACTCTCATAGATTTAAAGAAGAGTCCCTCCCTGTTCCTCAGTCCGTATTTCGCTTTCAGAAATGCATATTCTTTTTGTAACCGGATATAATAGTCGTCGCTCAGTCCATCTTCCTCCAGCATCGCCGCCTGTCCGAACATCAGTGCTTCGATCTGAAACAGGTCATCTTGATGTCGCAGTATGTAATTAAAAGGCAATGAAAGAGCAAGCTTCTCAAATTCAGATGAGTTCAGCCCGAACCCGAAATTACGCGTCAGCAACACGTAAAACACTTCATCCCATGAATGATTGTAGCGCTCCAAATGGGTAGAAATATCGTTTGTTTTGCGTTCCAGCCGCTCCAGGGAAAGCGCATTGAGGTAGGAAGTCAGCATGGGAACAGGCAGGGTGGCAAGAAACTTTTCACAGGGGATGGAGCTATGGCTGAACAGAAGATAATCGGCGTTCCTGCGAATATCTTCCGGCACGGTAAGGACACACTGGAGTACCTGCTGTCCGCTTTGGTTGAACACCGGGGCGTTCACACTTTCCGACAGATGCAAAATGACGGAATTATAAGCCTTATCATTTTGATGACCATGTTTCATCCATTCATTGGAAGTTCGATGAATCTCCACGTTACCAGCCCACAATTCATCTCCGATTTTAATTTTTGCATTAAAAAAATCTGGGCCGGCATCGTTGTTATGCATACCGGGATCAATGACCTCCACCTTTTGTCCATCCATTGTTCTGAGTGACGAGGGAGGAAAAAGTCTGAACTGCCAGACATAGTGCAGGAGTTGCTCTTTGGTGTTCATCATCTGCAGGTTTAAAATCCAAAAATAAAATTAATTATCTGAAACACAAAACTTGCAATCTTAAAAGTCCGGAAAAATATCTGAAAATGGGATGATTTTACTAACTTTGTGAATCCGTTATATTCCAGTGAGGTTCCACTTCAGCTGAAAAAACCCTTGCTCCGAAACCGGAAACAGAGACAAAAAAGGTTATTACATTACATCCATTTTGCAGACAAACAAAGAACTTGATTTTCAGACAAAAAAAATTAGCAAGCTTGTCTGGGATTATGCGTTGCCCGGCATTGTAGGGACGGTAGTCACTGCCCTCTACAATGTGATCGGACGTATTTTCATCGGGCAGGGTGTGGGAGCACTGGCCATTTCCGGCCTGGCTATCACCTTTCCGGTGATGAACCTCACATCCTCGCTGGGCATGCTCGTGGGCTCCGGTGCAGCAGCCCGCATCTCCATCAGCCTGGGAAAAAGAGACAAGCAGACATCCGAGAAAATACTGGGCAATTCTCTACTTCTCACCGTAATTTTGAATGCGATCTTCATTACCCTTCTACTGATATATCTCGATCCCATCCTGCAAGCATTCGGAGCCAGCGACCTCACCCTCCCCTATGCACGTGATTATTTGCAGATTGTATTACTGGGGAATGTATTCGTGAGTCTTTGTTATAATTTTAATGCGATGATGCGTTCCTCGGGATATCCCAAAAAAGCGATGATCACCATGCTGATTGGTGCTGTTTTCAGTGTGATCCTCACACCCATTTTTCTATATGGCTTTGACCTGGGCATCAAGGGTGTTGCCTGGGCTACTGTGATATCCATGTTTATCGGGATGCTTTTCGTAATGCATCATTTCCTGCAGGAGAGCAGTCTGATCAGACTGCGCTGGAGAAATATCAGTCTGGACAGGAAGATCATCGGCTCCATCGTTTCCATCGGGATGTCTCCCTTCACCATGCAGGTAGCCGCATCGGGTGTGGCGCTACTGATGAATACCTCTCTCCTGCGCTATGGAGGCGACCTGGCTGTGGGAGCCTACGGCATCATCAACACCGTATTGATGCTTTTTCTGATGGTGATCATGGGCCTCAATCAGGGCACACAACCCATCATAGGGTATAATTATGGGGCAGGTAATTTGAAGCGGGTGAGGGAGACACTTTTTTACTCACTCAAGGTTGCTTCACTCATCACGATAGTCGGTTTTCTGATCAGCGTATTCTTCCCCGGACTTTTTGCTGCGGCCTTTACGACCGACAGTGAACTACTCGGTATCACCGAAAGAGGTATCCGCATAGCCGTGACTGCTTTGCCCCTGGTAGGATTTCAGATTGTCTCCTCCAGCTTCTTTCAGAGTATCGGCTTCGCTGCCAAATCTATCATTCAGAGCCTTAGCCGGCAATTGATATTTCTGGTGCCGGGCATCATGCTGCTTCCCCGTCTTTGGGGACTCGACGGGTTGTGGATAGCCCTACCCGTCTCCGACACCTTGGCTGCCCTGCTATCGCTTTATCTGCTAATGATTCAGTTGCGTCACCTCAAGCACATGGAAGCGGATAAGACGGAGAGAAAAACAACGGGAGATGGCTCAAATCTGACCGATTTTATGTAGCTTTGTACAAGCCGAGATTGAAAGAAAGAAAACTCATTTTATCAAAATATTAAAATTAAGTGTATGAAGAAAGTAGTTTTAATTCGCCACGGCGAGAGTGCCTGGAACAAAGAGAACCGCTTTACCGGCTGGACAGATGTGGATCTCACCGAGAAAGGTATTGAGGAAGCCCACAAAGCGGGCAAATACCTGAAGAAAGAGGGTTTTCAATTTGAAAAAGCGTATACTTCCTATCTGAAGAGAGCCGTAAAAACATTGAATGTGGTGCTCGATGAGATGGATCTGGACTGGATCCCGGTGGAAAAGACCTGGCGTTTGAACGAAAAGCATTACGGCATGCTGCAGGGATTGAACAAAGCTGAAACTGCTGCAAAATATGGCGATGAGCAGGTACTCATCTGGCGCCGCAGTTACGACGTACCACCTTTGGCGCTGGAAAAGGAAGATGAGCGTTCTCCTTTTCAGGATGCCCGTTACAAAGGAGTAGATGCCAACGACCTGCCACTAACCGAAGCGCTGAAAGATACGGTAGAGCGCATTCTACCCTACTGGAACGATACGATCGTTCCGGAGATGAGGACCAAATACAACGAAACCATCGTGGCAGCACATGGCAACAGCCTGCGTGGCATCATCAAGCATCTTAAAAACATCTCCGATGAGGAAATCGTGAGTCTGAACCTCCCCACCGCAGTACCTTACGTGTTTGAGTTCGATGATGAGATGAACCTGCAGAAGGATTATTTCCTGGGCGACCCTGAAGAGATCAGAAAACTGATGGAGGCCGTAGCAAATCAGGGAAAAGCAAAGTAACACCACCCTCGTGCGTAACATAAAAAATTGCCGGATACAATTATTTTGATCCGGCAATTTTTTATAAAATCAGTTTTAGAACCTCACCACCATCATCACCGGTTAGAATCACCCGGATATCCCCCGGCAATCTCCCTGGTCTTTTCATCAAAAGAAGGGATGATTGCCATCGAGCTTCAACACCCTGACGATCGAAGTGCACGTTGAAAAAGTAAAAAAATTTACGGAGTACGCAATTTAAATAGAAACATTATTACTCTACACAGAATTTTGTCCTAAATTTGAGTTTTAATCCTTTCATCTTCAGGAATATAATATCACCAAAGTTATCTTCCTTAAAGTTCCATTACCTGCCTCGTAGTAAAGATATCAATAAAAATTATTGCATTTGCAGACTTATCTCACAAGATAAAGGTAACAAAAACTTCATTTTTCCTTCATCACGGAGTAACAAATTTGGGGTTAATTTGTAATCATAAAAAAGATGTAAATTTTTAAATGGTTATCAAATGCAAACTAAAGACCTTTTGATTGGTTTTCTGCTGATTATGCTCTCAAGTCAGCTCTATTCGCAGGGAAGAAATCCGAAAGAAGACTACAAACTACTTAATCCGGAGAAAGTAGAAACTAAAAATTTCTATTTTTTTTCGGTGCTCAACCATCAGGATGAATTAAAAAAGATTCTTTCGGAGGATGAAATTTTAAAAAAGATAGCTGCGGATAAATACACGAAACTCAGGGAATCAGGAAACAGCTATGACTCCATAGGAAATATGTTAAAATTCTCCGATCTGGAAATAGAAACTATCGGAAATCAGATTGTTCGTTTATTCGAACAGCAACCATCATTCAAAAAAGTTTTTGATGATCATGTGATTGCCTCAGGTTGTTATTATCTTTTAATAGATCAGTCGAAACCGGGCGATATTATTAAAAAAGTGTGGGAACAGGATGCGTCAGCCATGAATCGGATCATTGATGTGTATGGTATTGGTGTTAAGCCGTTCTACCCCGGTATCGACTCATTAAGTTATCCGACTGGAAGTAGGAAGCACCAGAATTTAATGTCATGGACAAAATCATTATTGGTACTTCAAGCAGAAAATAATCC
Source organism: Proteiniphilum sp. UBA4084 (assembly GCA_002383605.1). Classification (GTDB taxonomy): domain Bacteria; phylum Bacteroidota; class Bacteroidia; order Bacteroidales; family Dysgonomonadaceae; genus Proteiniphilum. The sequence goes on from DFYK01000032.1 coordinate 16,599, forward strand.
TCTCTTTTACCATCTTACTTATTCCGCTGCTGAATTGTTACTCGATCTGAATGATCGCGACGATGCAGTAGTATACGAACCTCTTTGGGAAGGAGAAAATAAAGCTGCATATGGAAAAATTAAACAAACGGACTGGGACAAATATCCTTACACCGCTTTGGTGGTTCTGGGTTTCGGTCCCGACAATTATGATTTCCCGCTCAATCCGGGTGCAAAAATCCGGCTCAGAACAGCTGTTGAAAAATACAAAGAAGGGGTGGCTCCCTTTATCGTAGTAACCGGTGGCAAGGTGTATCCTTTCAAGACCCGGAATGTAGAAGCGTATCATATGAAACAATATTTAATAAATGAATTTGAAATTCCGGAAGATCAAATCATTATTGAACCGCATGCTCGTCACACCACCTCAAATATCCGGAACACAGCCAGAATTATCTTCAGAAATGGTATTCCCATGAATAAACCCATGCTGGTAAGTTCATCAGAAGGCCATATAAACACCGTATTCAGTGGATCCTTTGCCGAAAGATGTCAAAGGGAAATTGGTCTTGTACCATACAAGACTGGCAAAAGAACAGGACTTAACTTTGTGGAACTCTTCCCCTTGCCCAATGCACTTCAAATTAACCCAATTGAGCCGTTGGATCCCTGATAATAAATATTTATTTGAAATTGAAACTATTATTTACTTATGAATCAAGAATTTATGAATTTTATCGTACGAAAAAAGAAACTTTCACTCATCGCACTATCATTTTTTGTTCTATTCTTATTCCCATTTCACAATATCGTGAAAGCCGCCCCACAACAAACAATCACGGTATCGGGTACCGTCCTTGATGCCTACGAAGTTCCAATCATCGGAGCCAACATCCTGGAAAAAGGAACAACAAACGGTACTGTAAGTGATCTCGATGGAAATTTCACATTACATGTTACCAACAGAAGCCACAAGATTGAAGTATCCTATATCGGTTATCTGACAAAGGAAGTAGCCATCGGTCAAAACAACCAGATCATCATTGTACTTCAGGAAGATGTACAGGGACTCGACGAACTGGTTGTGGTCGGCTATCAATCCATGCGAAAAACCGATCTGACAGGTGCTGTGGCAAGTATTCGTGCCGATGANNNCAGAGTAAGAGGCACCGCTTCCATTAATGCAAGTTCCGACCCTCTCTATGTAATTGACGGCTACCCTGCCAACGAAGACATTTTTCTTAATCCAAACGATATTGAGTCGATTGAAGTGCTGAAGGACGCAGCTTCAGCTGCCATCTACGGATCGCGTGCGGCGGGAGGTGTAATACTCATCACCACCAAACGGGGCCAAGAAGGTAAAACACAGGTAAATTACGATTATCAGTTTACGGTTTCTCAATTGTCAGATAAGATTGATATGCTGAACGCAAGAGAGTTCACCGAACTATACGTCGACGGACGGAACAACAACTATAAAAACCTGATGATCAACGGTGGAAAAGCCTGGGATGACTCCATGTTTAGCGATACCAACGCACAGAGAGCTGAACGATTGGGTTCGAGCCA
>DFYK01000059.1 GCA_002383605.1 Proteiniphilum sp. UBA4084
ATAACATATCTTTGTGTAAAACTAATGATGATGAATACACCGTTTGTTTATGGAAAGTTGCCTGAGGAAATTGATTTTACCAACAGAGCAAAGGAAATTGTCCGGCTAAAGAATAATTTTAATTCTTTGGTAAATACCATTATTATCTCACCCCGTCGGTGGGGAAAGACCTCTTTGGTGAAGCAGGCATCCCGGTTGGCGGTGAAGGAGAACAAGAACCTGAAAATAGTACATCTGGATATTTTCAACATCAGGAGTGAATATGAATTTTATCTGCTACTTGCCAATGAAGTATTAAAAGCAGCCTCCTCCGGCTGGGATGAAATGGTCAAGAATACCCGACATTTTTTAAAGCAGTTGATACCACAAATATCTTTTTCACCCGATATGCAAAGTAAAGTGTCTTTTTCTATCGGGTGGGAAGAGTTGCAGAAGCACCCGGACGATATTTTGAATCTGGCAGAAAATATCGCGTTGAAAAAGGATCTGAACATCATTATTTGCATCGATGAATTTCAGAATATTGCATTATTTGATCAGCCCGATGCCTTTCAACGGAAGTTACGATCGCATTGGCAAACACATCAGAAAACGGCATATTGTCTCTATGGAAGTAAACAGCATATGTTGCTGGACGTTTTCTCCAATTATGCCATGCCATTTTATAAGTTTGGAGATATTTTATTTTTAGAAAAAATAGCTGCTGAGGAATGGGTATCCTTTATTCAGAAACGATTTCAGGATACGGGAAAAGAGATCTCCTCGTCCGACGCGGAACAGATCGCCGTGCTGGCAGAGAATCATTCATATTATGTACAACAGCTGGCGCAACAGGTCTGGTTCAGAACAGAGAAAAGAGCCACCGACCAGATTGTTGAGAACGCTTTTGAAGATATCATTAATCAGCTCAGCCTTCTTTTTGTCAATATGACAGAAGTATTAACCACCCGACAATTGTCGCTCCTGGAAGCCATATTGAAGCAGGAAAAGCAGCTCACAGCCAAGGCTACATTGGCAAATTATAATTTGGGTACCTCTGCGAATGTCATTCAACTGAAAAGACGTCTGATAGAGCTGGATGTGATCGATGAGATTCAGGGCAAGATAGAATTTCTGGATCCGATGTATAAACACTGGTTAGCAACCCGGTATTTCAATATGCCACGATAAATACTTTTTTAAACAAAATCCCCTCCGGTCACCATTTCCGGACTTCACAGAGGGGATTTTCCAGCACGTTTCAATTAACCGGTACAACCCGTACCCATTCTGATTTTTTCTAAAGCTGCACGCTCACACCCCCTGAGAGCCAGAATCCGGGCTGGGGAATATTGCCGAAATCCACGTGGACGGTGTTGAAGAGGTTGTTCGCGTTCACGAAAAGATTGGCACGGGGAAGGGCATAGCTGGCTTTCACATCGAGCAACGCAAAAGGGGTGTACTCTACCCGTTCGCCTGGCTTCAGGTCCACGTACTGTATATAGGAACCCACGCGGTCCTGCCAGCGGAAGTTCCACAACAGGGTGAGCTGTTTTAGCACCTCATGATGCAGTGCAGCAGTCACTTTGTGGCGCAGATGGTTCAGCGTGTAGTTCGATATCAACTCATCCTCCAACCGTTCCTGGTCGATGTACATATACCCGATAGAAAGCGTTCGCAGGGGCTGATCCGAACCGAGCCACGACGCCAGATTGAGGTTCAGATTTGCTTCAAGACCCTGCTTGTTGAGCCGGGTATGGTTTCGTGATTCCCACAACGCCTCGGGAGATGCTTTCACCCAGTCGATCATATTCCTGCCCTTCATATGGAAGAGGGCGAGGCTACCGTTTACAATCGGATGGCTGTATTTGATGCCCGCCTCAAACGCTTCCGACTGCTCCGCTTCGAGATCACTGTTCCCGATATGTGTTGCGGTGGTATAATAAAGGTCGGTAAAGGTGGGCATGCGGGTTGCCTTGTTCCACGACGCGTAGAGGCTGAGACGATCTGATGCCCGGAATGATCCGTTCAGCGCAGGATAAAAATCGAACTGATCTGTAATGGATGTATTATAGTTCAACAATCCGCCCAGGGAGAGCGTCAGCTTTTCCCAAATAAAATTGTGTTCCGCGAAATAACTGATGTTGGTACGATTGTCTGACTTTGTGTATTTCCCGATTGCATCTTCCATCGGCTTACCCAGTACATTGCTCAGGATTCCTTCGTTCCGGAACTCCCCGCCAAAGCTGGTAATCCCCCATGCGGAGGCAACCTGCATATTGAGGTTCATCCCGAACACATCGCTGCGGTGATAATTGTGGTTCTTGTACCAGGCAGAAACGTCGGAGGTACCTTCGCGGATCAGCTGAAACTCGTCGTAATGCCGGCTCCAGTATATATGGGGTATAAATTTCAGTTTTCCCTGGGTCTCTCCCCTGACGGACATAAAAAGGCCCTGCGTATTGTCGAACTGATTCGGGTAAGCGGCACTGTAGAAGGTGTTGGCACCATATGCCTTATCGTTCAGGCCTGCCTGAAAGTCGAGATCGGACCCGTTGATATCAAAACTGCTCTGCCATAGCAGATTCGCGATGTTGTAATCGCTGTTGCGGATGTATCCGTCCGACTGTTTGTATCCGGCAGAGAGCATGTGCACCGAGGAACCTGCCTTGTATGCACCCCGTGCTTCTGCTCCGAAGAGGCCATGCATACCTCCTTCGAGCTTCGCGAAAGCGTTGGATGCGCTGTCTTTTTTTGTGATGATGTTGATTCCCCCGGCAAAGGCGCTGGCCCCGTAGACCAAGGATGAAGGTCCCTGCACGATCTCGATGCGTTCAATGTCGGAAAGGTTGACGGGGATGTCGAAACTGTAATGTCCTGTGTGGGGGCTGGTGAGGTTAATTCCGTTGAGGAGGATGGCTGTCTGATCGAATGATCCGCCACGAAGGGAGATGTCCGCCTGTACGCCGTGCGGTCCGCGCTGCAGGATGTCTGCGCCTGCTACATAATTCAGAAGGTCTTCGATGCTGCGCACCGGCGCCCGCTCAATTTCCTGTTTGGAGATGATGGTTACCTGCTTGGCTGCCAGATTCAGCGGCAAACCCACTTTGGAGGCGGTAACCACTACTTCATCCAACTCCGTGGAGGGGATGCTGTCTAACGATCTTTCGGTGATAATCCTTTCTGCCGGTTCTGCCGTGGTCGCCTGGGCGCTCATCAGGGTGCAACCCGAAAGTACACCAATGGTGACTGTCTTGTGCAAACTGTTGAAAACGCTGTACGACTTCCGTGCGAATCGTTTGAAACGAAACACCTTCATCGTTTTCAATTGTTTTCTGTTCATGTTACTTTTGTATATAAATTAAATAATTCGCTGCAAAAGTAAGATAAATTATGGCAGTTTGAAAACGATTATGGCGTGAAAAAGGAGAAATGAACACTCCCGTAGGTACGTTCCTCCAGAAAGTGAGGCAGATGGGAGAAGTTGAATTTTTTGGAATGTTCCAGCACAAACAACCCCTCTGCCCTCAGCAGATTCTTTTCAAAGATGATGAGCGGCAGTTGCTCAATTCCTGCAAGCTCGTA
>DFYK01000040.1:0-16612 GCA_002383605.1 Proteiniphilum sp. UBA4084
ATGAACTGATCTGGAAGCGGACCATTGCTTCGCAGATGGCTGATGCCGAGCTGGAACGTACCACGGCCAACATTGCCATATCGAATGCCGACGGTAAGTTTACCGCAAACGGCGAAGTAATCAAATTCGATGGTTTCCTGCGGGTTTACCTGGAAGGTACCGATGATGAAAATGGAGAGAAGGACGAAGGGATGCTTCCTCCCATGAAAGAAGGCGAACAGCTGACCATGCTGGAAACCACTGCCACAGAGCGTTTCACTCAACGCCCGGCCCGTTACACGGAAGCGGCACTGGTGCGCAAGATGGAAGAGTTGGGTATCGGACGCCCCTCGACCTATGCGCCCACTATCTCTACCATCATGAACCGTGAATATGTGGAGAAAAGGAATGTGGAAGGGGAGGAGCGTACCTACAACATCCTTACACTGAAGAAAGGCGTTGTCAAAGACAACGATAAAAAAGAGATTGCCGGTGCCGATAAAAACAAACTGGTTCCTACCGACATTGGCATGGTGGTAAACGATTTTTTGGTGGAATACTTTCCTTCCATTGTCGATTATAACTTTACGGCACGGGTAGAAAAGAACTTCGACAAGATTGCGGAGGGTAAGGCGCAGTGGAATAAATCGATTGCCGAGTTTTACAAAACATTTCATCCCATTGTGGAGGAGACGTCGCAAATGCGGATCGAACACAAGGTGGGTGAACGGGTACTGGGCACGGATCCCAAAACAGGTCGTCAGGTATCGGTGAAGATCGGTCGCTATGGTGCCATGGCGCAGATAGGTACGCAGGAGGAAGAAGAAAAACCGCTGTTTGCCTCCCTGCAGAAGACGCAGTCGATAGAAACCATCACGCTGGAGGAGACATTGAAATTGTTCGAACTCCCCAGACACCTGGGTGAATTCAGGGGGAAAGAGGTGATCATCGGTGTGGGCCGCTTTGGCCCTTACATCCGTCACGACAATAAATTTGTCTCACTACCCAAGGGAATGGACCCGCTGGAAATTACCCTGGAGGAATCCATTGAACTGATTGAAGCAAAAGAGCAAAAAGATCGGGAAAAACTGATTAAATCTTTTGAGGAAGAACCCGGACTGCAGGTGTTGAATGGCCGCTACGGACCCTATATCACCTTCGAGAAATCGAATTACAAGATCCCGAAAAAAATGATGCCAGCAGAGCTTACCCTCGAGAATTGCCGGGCCATCATTGCCGAAGCGGGTCAGGGGAAGACCGGGAAAGGGAAGAATGGGAAAAGCAGCAGCAAGGGATCGGCCGGAAAGACCGAAACAACAAAGACAACTGCCAAAAAGAGTACAACAAAGAAAACAACTGCAAAATCTACTGCAGGCAAGAAGAGCGCTAGTGGAAAAACAGCTACCAAAGAGCCGGCAACGAAGAAGCCGAAAGCATAAATCACACGATATATGCTGTAAATCATTGCGATGATTATGCAGGTCAGACCTACCACATATGCCGATTTACCGGATGTAATGGCTGTCTACGCCATCGCACGTGAATTGATGTGTCGGGCCGGAAATGCGTCACAATGGGCCGGCGGCTATCCGGCAGAATCTTTTATTATTGAGGAGATAGCATCCGGGCACAGCTTTGTCTGTGAAAATGAAGCAAAAGAGATTGTGGGTACATTTTGTCTGATTCACGGCGATGATCCTACCTACTCGCTGATTTACGATGGAGAGTGGCTGAATAACGAACCTTACGCCACCGTGCATCGCATCGCTTCGTCGGGAAAGGAAAAGGGAGTTGCCAAATTCTGTATCGACTGGTGTTTCACCCAATATTCCAACATCCGCATAGATACCCACCGCGATAACCACATCATGCAGCATATCATCCAATCGATGGGATTCACCTACTGCGGTATTATCTTCGTCTCCAATGGTTCGGAACGATTGGCCTATCAGAAAATAGTGTAAGTTGTAAGTCCGTGCGCCGGTTCAAGAAAGAAATTATGCCGGATAAAGAAAGAGGCCTGCCACACCCGAGAGCACGATCAGCAGAATGGGATCTGCCTTTTTCAGGGATGCCAACAGCACCACGCCAAAGATAATCCAGCTTTTGTAGTCGATAAAATTATGGTCGTTCATCAGCATCAGGGCGGCAGAAGCAATAAGGCCGATGATTGCCGGCTTCAGTACCGAAAGCGATGCTTGCATCCAGGGATTGCTTTTCAGCCGGAAGAAAAAGGCGCAGACAATGGTCATGATTACCAGGGAGGGGAGGCTCACGGCCAGGGTGCAGATGGCAGAACCGATCACACCGTAACCTTGTGCAAATCCCATGTCTGTGACGGCAGTATAGCCGATGTAGGTGGCCGAATTAAAGGCGATGGGCCCCGGCGTGGTCTGGGAGATGGCCACAATGTCGGTAAAGTCGCTGACCGATATCCATTTATGCACATCCACCACCTCTCGCTGTATCAGCGGCAGCATGGCATAGCCTCCTCCAAAACCAAAAACACCGATTTTGAGAAACGTGAGAAATAGTGCGATATAGAGATCGGTCAGTTCCATTTATTTTTTCATTGTTTGCCTTGTGAAGAGATAGTGACCTATTCCCAGCAGAATGGCAGCCAGGATCACATAGACGGGCGATATCTTCAGCAACCATACCGACAAGGCCACTGACAGCGGGATCCATATATTTTTCAGGTTGACTCCTGCTGACTTCCCTAATCCCAGTAGGGGCGCTGCAATCAGTGCAACAACCGCGGGACGTATACCCTTGAAGATGCGTTCAATCACCAGGTTTTCCTTAAACCGGGTGAAAACCATGGCAATAAGCAGGATGAGAATGAAAGAGGGCAGGATGATGCCGACACCGGAAAAGAGGCTTCCTTTGAATCCGAGCCGCTTATTTCCCACAAAAAGCGCTGTGTTCAGGGAGATGGGGCCGGGCATCGACTGGGCAATGGCCAGCATATCCATAAACTCGTCGTCGTCGAGCCACAGCTTCTTTTCAACCACTTCCTTGCGGATAAGCGGTATCATCGCATAGCCGCCTCCAAAGGTGAAGGCGCCGATCTTAAAAAAAACCAGGAATAATTCCCAATATTGTTTTTTTTGTGTACTCATTGTCGCTGTGTAATAAAAATGAAAGCAGATTGCAAAGTCGATACAAACTATTGCCAATCTGCTTTCTATAAGAAGCCGCACCGGTGGAATAAGACGAAACTCCGTATGACAGGATTTGAGTGTCCCGATATCTTTGTAATCCGCTGTTCGTCCGAAAACGAATCCCGAAGGCTGCGGCCCGCCATTGATATCAAAAACGTGTCTCGGTTTATAAAATGTAATTGATGAGTTTCCCAATCGACCAATGCGGCAGTAACTCACTCATTTTATATTTCCAAAGATAAAACGGATAAATGAATTATCCAAATAATTCCGACTGTTTTTTTCGATGTTAACACTCCCGGAGCGGGTATTTTGGTCATTTTTATGCATAATCAGCATCCTGCCACATCAGTTTTGTGCCAGTATGTTGCTGATTTCCTCGTCGGTTACTTCGTGATTGGTCAGGTCCCCTGCAAGATACTGATCATAGGCACTCATGTCGATGAGTCCATGCCCCGACAGATTGAAGAGGATTACCTTGCTCTTCCCTTCCTCCTTCGCCTGTTTGGCTTCGCGGATGGCGGCTGCAATGGCATGGGTGGATTCCGGTGCCGGCACAATGCCCTCAGTCTGAGCGAAGAGAACACCTGCTTCAAAGGTCTCCAGCTGCTTGATGGCAGTAGCTTCCACCAGCCCGTCTTTGAGCAGCTGGCTCACGATGCTTCCGGCACCATGGTAGCGGAGTCCGCCTGCATGGATGTTGGCCGGTGCAAACTTATGTCCCAGTGTAAACATCGGGATGAGGGGTGTGTAGCCGGTCTCGTCGCCAAAGTCGTACTGGAACCGTCCACGGGTAAGCTTGGGACACGACGCCGGTTCGGCGGCCACGAAACGGGTATTTTTCTCTCCCTGCATGTTGTGACGCAGGAAAGGAAAAGTGATGCCCGAGAAGTTGGATCCACCCCCGAAGCAACCGATGACCACGTCGGGATACTCTCCCGCCATTTCCATCTGCTTCTCGGCTTCAAGCCCAATGATGGTCTGGTGCAGGGCCACATGGTTCAACACACTTCCCAGGGTATACTTGCAATTGGGAGTCTGCATGGCCAGCTCAATGGCTTCAGAGATGGCAGTGCCCAGGCTGCCCTGGTAATTGGGGTGATCGGTGATGATCTGCCGGCCCGCCTTGGTAGACATGCTGGGTGAAGCAATTACCTGCGCTCCCCAGGTCTGCATGAGCGAGCGGCGGTAAGGTTTCTGCTCGTAGCTTATTTTGACCATATAAACCGCCAGTTCCAGTCCAAATGTCTTGGCTGCGAAGGCCAGGGCAGTACCCCACTGGCCGGCACCGGTCTCGGTGGTGATGTTGGTCGTTCCGTCCATCTTATTGTAATATGCCTGTGGCAGTGCCGAGTTGAGTTTGTGTGAACCGACGGGACTCACACTCTCATTTTTAAAATAGATGTGTGCCGGTGTGTCGATTGCCTTCTCCAGTCCGGTAGCACGTACCAGCGGCGTGGGGCGGTAGATCTTGTATTTTTCCCGCACCTCCTCCGGTATGTCGATCCATGCATCGGTCTGATTGACCTCCTGGCGCGACAGCTCTTCGGCAAACAAAGGGAAGAGGTCTTCGGCCTTCATCGGCTCTTTTGTTTGCGGGTTCAGCATGGGCTGTGGTTTGTTCTCCATTTCAGCCGTGATGTTATACCACTGTGTGGGTATATCGGCTTCCGGGAGCATGAATTTTTTTCTTTTTTCCATCGTTCTATCAGTTTATAAGTATTTGTTATTTTCTGTCGTTTGTTGTTTGATATTTTTTCGGCTGCATCTTCTAAGCGACCCGTTCACGATTTACAGGCTATCTGATAAGAACTCGCTACGCTCAAACAACTTATCAGATTACGCCTGTTGCATCGGACGGGTACCCCGCTTATAAGCTGAGGCCTTGAAATATCAAACATACATCCTTCCTCAGACGATGCGTGAAAGGTTGTTCAGTCGGATGTTTTCCTCCACGATGGCATCAATCACCGCCACTGCCACCATATTCACAATGTCGCGTACAGGTGTTTCCACATCAAGGATGTGCACCGGTTTGTTCAGACCCATCTGAATGGGGCCGATGATGTCATTCAGTCCCGTCTCCTTCAGTAGCTTGTAGGAAGCATTGGCCGAGCTGAGGTTGGGAAACACGAGGGTGTTCACCTCTTTGTCGCCCAGCCGCGTGAACGGATATTTTTTGTTGCGTAACTCCCTGTTGAGGGCATAGTCTACCTGCATTTCCCCGTCGACCACCATATCGGGATAGCGTTCATGCAGGGTTTCAACCACCTGGTGCACGCTGGCAGGACTTCCTTCCTTGTCGGCTCCGAAGTTGGAGTATGAGAGCATGGCGATGACCGGATCGTAGTTGAAGAACTTGACGGTTGCATTGGCAAGCCGGGCGATGTCTATCAGTGTTTCGGTGTCGGGATGGCGATTGAACAGCGTATCTGCAAGAAAGAGCATTCCCTTTTTGGTATTCACGATGTGCATGGCGCCGATATGGTTCAATCCTTCGCGGATGCCGATTACCTCTTTGGCTACGTCGGTGGTGTCGGCATACTTGCTGAAAACACCGGTGATCATGGCATCGGCTTCGCCTGTTTCCACCATCATCATGCCAAAATAATCGCGTTCGAACATCTTCTCCGATGCTTCCTCGAAGGTCATTCCCTGCCGGTTGCGTTTTTCGGTCAGTATCTGTGCATATCGCATGCGGCGTTCTTCTTCCCGGTCGTGGCGCAGGTTCACAATTTCTATTCCTTCGAGATTGATCTGGTTCTCGCGTGCTACATTGGCAATTTTCTCCTCATTACCCAGCAGCACAGGGTGACATATACCTTCCGCGCGTGCTGTTTCGGCAGCCTTGAGCATGTTCAGATGGTTGGTCTCGGAGAAAACCACCCGTTTGGGGTTCTGGCGCGCCATCTCGTAGAGGCGGCGGATCATCTTGTTGTCCATGCCCATCAGGTCACGCAATTTGTGGTCATATTCGTCCCAATTGGTAATCGGCTTGCGTGCCACACCCGACGCCATGGCAGCCTTTGCTACTGCGGGAGCCACTGTGGTGAGCAGTCGCGGGTCGAGCGGCTTGGGAATGATATACTCTTTTCCAAAACGAAGTTTCTTTACGCTGTAAGCTGCATTCACCACGTCGGGAACCGCCTTCTTTGTCAGCTCTGCCAGGGCATAGACCGTGGCGATCTTCATCTCTTCGTTGATGCAGGTAGCCTGTACATCCAGTGCACCGCGAAAAATATAGGGGAAACCGAGCACGTTGTTGATCTGGTTGGGATAGTCGGAACGACCCGTGGCGAAGATGATATCTTCCCGAGATGCCATGGCCAGCTCATAAGAAATCTCCGGGTTGGGGTTGGCCAGCGCGAAGACGATAGGATCGTGATTCATCGACTGTAACATTTCCGGGGTAAGCACATCGGCCACGGAGAGGCCGAGAAACACATCGGCATCCTTCATTGCCTCCTCCAGCGTGGTGATGTTTCTGCTGGTGGCAAAAGGCTTTTTGCGGTCGTTCAGGTCGGTCCGTGCGGTGTTGATCACTCCTTTGGAGTCGACCATTACAATATTTTCAAGCTTTGCCCCCAATGCCATGTAGAGTTTGGTACAGGAGTTGGCAGCAGCACCGGCGCCATTCACCACCACGCGAATATCTTCAATCTTTTTTCCATTGATCTCCAGTGCATTAAGTAATCCGCAGGCAGAGATGATCGCGGTGCCGTGCTGGTCGTCGTGCATGATGGGAATGTCGAGTTCGCTCTTCAGTCGTTCTTCAATCTCAAAGCATTGCGGAGCCTTGATGTCTTCCAGGTTAATACCTCCAAAAGTGGGTGCTATTGCTTTGACTATCTGGATGAATTTCTCCGGATCTTTTTCGTCCACTTCGATGTCGAATACGTCGATGCCTGCGAAAATTTTGAAAAGCAACCCCTTGCCTTCCATGACCGGTTTACCGGCCAGGGCGCCAATGTTTCCAAGACCCAGTACGGCGGTGCCATTCGAGATGACTGCCACCAGGTTGCCCTTCGAGGTATAATTATATGCATCTTGTGGATTTTTTTCAATTTCCAGGCAGGGCGCAGCAACTCCCGGTGAGTAAGCGAGAGAAAGGTCGCGCTGTGAACTATAAGGTTTGGTAGGTACGACTTCAATTTTTCCGGGACGCCCCTGCGCATGATAGGCAAGTGCGTCGTCACGTAGTTTGTTATTTGCCATTTTGATTTTAATTGTGCAGTATGAATGAGAAATTGCACAAAATTATAAAATAAATGCGACAGATTATAATTTTATTGTGCTTCCTTCACGATATCCTTCATAAAGTGATAAAGATCGGCAATTTGTGCAAAGTCGTCCATAAGCAGCAGTGCAATGGCCTCACTGTAGAGCCGTTGGTCCGACAGCGGGATTGTTTTGATTACATAGATGCTTTTCCGTTGTATCCAGGGTTGGTAGAAATCGGGCAGGCTGTTGGGAATGGGGCGCTTGTAAGGTTCGCCGGCTACTTCAAACCCGGCATTGAGCGTTTTCTCAGCCATCTCTCTGAATGATTCGCGGCTGTAGTCCACCTCTTCCCGGAAAACATCCATGATCTTTCGTTTGGGCATAAATAATCCCATTCCTGTCATAAAATGTTCGTCGCTGAGCTCGGCAAAATAACCGGGAAAGTTTTCCCAGTGTGTGGTGGCTTGTTGAAAGTTAAGCCACATGGAAGTTTTGTAAGGATCCTTATTGGGAGAAAAGCGGATGTCTCGATAGATGCGCGAGAGCATCTTCGAGGGACGCAGCTCAAACTGCGGGTCAATGTTGTGCATGGTGGGAGTAAGCATGACCGCCAACGACCGGAAAGGTTTCAACAAAGCGTTCTCGTAGATATGCTTCCGCTCGTTGAACCATTCGCGGTAGTTGTTCTGTTTTAGTTCTTTCAGAAACAAAATGCTGTCCGCTGTAAATCCGGTGAATTGTGCGGGCGCTTCCATTCAATCAATGATCTGATAAGATTCCGCAGCGATGTAGTACGCCTTTTCAGCTGTCTCTTCTGTTTCACAGGTTACTCCTTCTTCTCCGTGGATGTGAGTGGTCTGACTGTTTTCACCGGCTTGTTCTTCCACCAGTTTTCCGCGCACCCGCACCTTCTTGTCCACACTGGCAGGGTCAAATTTGCCCAGGGCAGCGCCCGATTCGGCCCGCACTGTTTTTGTCTCATCTGTTCCCTGCAGAAAAAGTTTCATTCCACTTTTGCTGCATACATGGGTGCAGAGACCCTCCACAACGACGGTTTCACCAACCAGTGATGTGGCATTGGTCAGGAGTTCATCCACATTCAACGGTTTAGATTTGCTGTTTCCGGCGCATCCGGCGGACAACAGAAGTGTTGTTGCCAGAATAACAATGATTGAGAAAGAGATGTTTTTGTACATACGATTTAATTTTTTTTAGTTTCAAACCTACTGTGGTATTTAACTATGGGAAAATATCATCTGAATTTGTTTTTTTTCGGATGTTATGATACATTTACTGGTCAAAGATAAATATTTTTCGGGTTAGGAGGAAAATAAGGGTTTGTTTAAAGGAAAAAAAAGTTTATTCGTTGGGAAAAAAAGATATGTTCATCGATTTATGATTGTACTCACCGCTGCTGAGTGCGTACATTTCTGCCACGTACACAATTCGTACGGGTACACCGCTCCTATATTGTCAATGTGGAAAAAATACTGCGCATCGAACTCTATGAAAAGCAGAGCCAGATACTTACACTAAAAAATGGTGACAAAATCGGGGCCAGCGCGTCGGGATATAAAGCGTTGCGATCGATACTGAATCTGTAATTCATTCTTAAAATTTTAATTAAACTACACATAAAGAGAAGGATATGTAATCTGCAACAAAATCTTATTGTAAAGTATGTTAAAACCGAGAAAACTAATATGATGTTTTGGGTTTTCTGTCTTACCTTTGTGCCTTGTTAAATGCGCTAAATGGAAATTAAAGAAAGAATCATAGCAAAAGCAGGAGACCTTTTCTTCCAGTATGGAATAAAAGGGGTATCGATGGATGAACTGGCTTCCTCGCTGGGTATATCAAAAAGAACCATTTACGAAATTTTTCAGGATAAAAAAGAAATTTTGATGTCACTGCTGATCAGTTTCAGGGATGAACGAAGAAAGGTTTTCGACAAACTGACATCCGATGAAAGCAATGTAGTGGAGATATTTATTAAAATCATCGAAATACAGCAATCCACGCCCACTTGTAACGTGAAATTTTTCGAAGATATTCATAAATATTATCCAGAAGCCAACCGGTATATCGAGGATGATTTCAAAAGAAACAAAGAATACTTGAGTAAATTTCTTCAGAATGGTATCGAACAGGGTTACATCAGGGAAGACCTGAACGTGGAAGTTACGGCATTCCTGGTTGAACAAAGTACCTACATTTACATGCGTGCGATTTCTCTTGAAAAGCCTCTGTTTACTTTTTCAGAACTTTTTTATACAATGATGATCAACTTTGTACGCGGAATTCTTACCGAAAAAGGAATAAAAATTATCGATGCCTATTTAGAACAGCAAAAAGTTAAAAATTAAATATAAAATGAAGAAAGAAATGAATAAACCACAAATACTCACAGGATTTGTTCTGCTGTTGCTCAATCTCCTGGCTACATTTACCCTGTCGGCCCAGCAGACCGACAGCTTGCAAGTAGACTTGTCCACTGCGCTGGATATCGCATTGAGCGAGAATCCCACAGTGAAGGTGGCCGATATGGAGATTACCAAAAAACAGTATGCGAAAAAGTCGGCTTACGGTGCACTGCTGCCGCAACTCGATATCATTGGTCAATATCAGAGGGCCATCAAGCGGCAGACCGTCTATTTTGATGAAGGCTTTGGCTTTGGCGGAGATATAGATCCCACGCAATATACGCCAGAAGAGCTACAGATCATGGAGGTGCTGGGCAAGATGATGGGGGGTGGTTCAGAGACATCCGGCGAAGGAATACAGATGGGACGTTTTAACGTCTGGTCGGCCGGCCTCAACGTAAACCTTCCCATCGTGATGCCCTCCCTCTGGAAGAACATCCAGATGAGTGAAGTGGATATCCGCCTGGCCATGGAAAAGGCACGTTCGTCGCGCATCGATCTGATAAACCAGGTGAAAAAATCCTACTTCAGCCTGCTACTCGCACAAGACAGCTATGCGGTGCTGAAAAAGACCTACGAGACTGATTCCATCAATCTCGAAAATATCCGCAACCGTTTTAATCAGGGTGTGTTGGCTGAGTACGATGTGATCACAGCCGATGTGCGCCTGAAGAGCCTTATCCCCAACATCCTGCAGTCGGAAAACATGATGAAGATCGCCGAACTGCAGCTGAAGATGCTGATGGGGGTAGACAGTGATGTGCCGCTGAAGGTAACAGGTTCACTCGACGAGTATGAAGCCACCATGTTTGATGCCATCATCCCTGCCGACACCTCACTCATTAACAACAGCGACATCAAACAATTCGATCTGCAGGCGGAACAGGCCAAAAACGCGTTTGAGATGCAGAAACTCCAGTTTTCTCCCACGCTGGTCACCAACTTCAACTGGACCTACATGAGTCAGAACAACGATTTCCGCTTCAGCAACTACCGCTGGGATCCCTATTCCATGCTGGGCGTGACATTGCAGATTCCCATCTTCAATGGGGGGCAACGTTATCACAACCTGAAACAATCGGAAGTGCAGCTCTATCAGTTGCGAGAACAGCGCAAGGATGTGGAGCGCGGACTGAAGTTATCGATCAAGAACAATTATGACCTGATCAACAAAAATATCGAACAGGTGGTCGCTACGCAGTCCTCAATAGCCCAGGCCCGCAAGGGGCATGAGATCACGCTGAAGCGGTATGAGACAGGTATGGGCACCATTGTGGATGTAAATGCAGCAGCACTGGCCGTGTTGAATGCGGAGCTTCAATACCGCAATGCCATCTTCGACTATCTGGCAGCAAAATCAGATCTGGAGAAAGTGCTTGGATATGATATTGCACCGGTAGGGAATAATTGATTCAGACACAAGACACAAGACACAAGACAAAAAAGATTGATAAATCCAATTAAAACAACATACAGATAATCATATGAGACAAAACAGCTTTTTGAGAATTACTCCTTTATTGGCAGCGGCATTGCTTGCTTCCTGCGGAGGAACAGATCGTACAGGGAGCGCTGAAAGTGAAGCGTCGCAAAAGACAAAAGTACGTGTAGAGGCGGTGCGGTTGGTGCCGGTAAAACAAAATGCCACCTTCACCGCTACGGTAGAGGCCGACAAGGTAAACAACATTGCTCCCGCCATGGGAGGACGCATCCGCAAGATATACGTGGATGTGGGCTCCCCGGTTCGTCAGGGTCAGGCAGTGGTCGCCATGGATGCTGCTACCTTCTCCCAGCAGGAGACACAGGTGGCTACGCTGAAGAGAGACTATGCACGTTACAAGGAACTTTTTGAGGTGGGAGGCATCTCCAAACAACAGCTCGACCAGGCCAAAACACAGCTCGATGTGGCTGAGACAGCCCTCGGCAACCTGGGCGAGAATACCACCCTTACCAGTCCTGTGAGTGGCGTGGTGACAGCCCGCAATTATGACCCGGGCGATGTGGCAGGTCAGCTGCCCATCCTCACCATCGAGAATATGAATCCCGTGAAGGTGAAAGTGAATATATCCGAGTCATTTTACAGCCGTGTGACGAAAGGAATGCCGGGGGACGTGCAGGCCGATGCGCTGGGTGAAGAATCGTTCCGGGGTAGTGTTTCACTTATCTATCCCACCTTCGATCCGGTATCGCACACTTTCCCGGTCGAAATCATGGTTCCCAATGGAGACCTGCGATTGCGTCCCGGTATGTTCGCCCGTGTAACAATGAATTTTGGTACAAACGAACGTCCGGTCTTGAGCGACAAGGCCGTGCTGAAGCAGGTAGGCTCCAATGACCGTTATGTCTTCGTGGAGAAAGAGGGCAAAGCAGTTTACACGCTCGTACAGTTGGGCGTGCGCATGGATGACAAATATGAAATTCTCTCCGGTTTGAATGCAGGTGACCACGTGATCACGGAAGGACATACCGACCTGGTGGACGGTAAGGAAGTGGAAGTGGTAGAATAAGCGACGAAGCTACAATTGAACTAAACAACATTACTTTATGAAGATATATGAATCCGCGGTGAAAAATCCCGTGGGAACATCATTGATATTTATTGGTGTGGTCTTAATCGGACTGATGTTTTACAGGCAGCTGCCCATCGACCTCTATCCGAATATCGACCTGAACATGGTGTCCGTCATGACCACTTATTCCGGTGCCGGTGCACAGGACGTGGAGGAGAATGTAACCCGGCCGCTGGAAGATGTGCTGAACACCACCGAGAAACTGAAGGAAATCACTTCTCAATCCCGCGATGGAATGTCGATGATCATGCTGGAGTTCGATTTCGGTACCGATATGGATGCCGTAATGAATGATGTGCGTGACAAAGTGGGAATGATATCCGGCTTTCTGCCCGATGGTACGGAAGACCCGATGATTCTTAAATTCAGTTCCGACATGATCCCCGTGGTTATTCTTTCGGCCACCGCCGAGGAAAGCGCCGGCGCGTTGTATAAGATACTCGACGAGCAGGTGGCCAACCCGCTCAACCGTGTGTCGGGTGTCGGCACGGTATCGGTAGCCGGAGCGCCCGAAAGAGAAATTCAGGTGAATGTGAATCCTGCCAAGCTGGAAGCATACAACATTTCGCTGGAGCAGATAGCCCAGGTGATTGCCACGGAAAATGTGAATGTACCTGCGGGAGATTTTGACATCGGCACACAGACCTACATGTTGCGTCTGGAAGGAGAATTCAGGAACAGCCGCGACCTCAATGACGTGGTGGTGGGGAACAACCAGGGAAAAACCATCTACCTGCGCGATGTGGCATCGGTAAAAGATACCCTGGAGAGCCGTGTGCAGGAAAACTATACCAACGGCAGGCGTAGCGCCAGAATCGTGGTACAAAAACAATCCGGCGCCAACACGGTAGCCATTGCCGATGCAGTGCGCGCACAGCTGCCCGAATTGCAGAAGAACCTGCCCCCCGACATCCAGATCGAAACCGTCATGGATACATCGGATTATATCAAGGTATCCATCAACAGCTTGCTGGAAACCATCCTGCTTGCATTGGTCATTGTGGGCCTCGTGGTGCTGTTCTTTTTGGGACGCTGGCGTGCCACCATCATCATCATGGTGTCGATCCCCATCTCGCTGATCGGATCATTCATCTATCTCTATCTCACGGGGAATACCATCAATATCATCTCGCTCTCGGCACTCTCCATCACCATTGGTATGGTGGTAGACGATGCCATCGTGGTTCTCGAGAATATCACCACCCATATTGAACGGGGAAGCCGACCCAAACAGGCGGCAGTCTACGGAACCGAAGAAGTGTCGCTCTCGGTGATTGCCTCCACGCTGACCATCATTGCGGTGTTCCTGCCGATGACCATGGTGGGCGGCTTTGCCGGTGTGATGTTCAAACAGCTGGGATGGATGGTAACCATCATCATCTCTCTCTCACTGATCATCGCCCTGACGCTAACGCCCATGATGAGCGCAAGAATGATGCGGGGTGAAAAAAATAAGAAACTGTCGCATTTCGATCGCTGGTACAATAAAAAGATACTTCCGCTTCTGAATAGGCTTGATTACGGTTACGGACGTCTGGTCAATCAGGTGGCCCGCCGGCGGAAGGCAACCGTATGGATAATCGTCCTGATCTTCGTGGTGAGTGCGGTCATCAGTGCCGTTACGCTTAAGACGGAGTTCATGCCGGCTTCCGACAACAACACCATTGCACTCACCGTGGAGATGCCTACCGGTACCCGTATGGAGGTGGCACGCGAAACGGGACATCTCATTGCCCAGAATATGAAAGCCAAGTATCCTGAGATAGAGATTATTTCCTTTGCCGTAGGCGCTGCAGGGGAAGGCAATATCTTCGCTGCCATGCAGGATAATGCCTCCAACATCATCACCTACACGTTGCGGTTAACAGGGGCTAAAAACCGCAAGAAGACCATTTTCGATATCTCCGACGAGATGCGTCAGGATTTGGCTCAGATGCCGGAACTGCACCATGTTCAGGTAAATCCGGGTGGTGGCGCTATGGCAATGATGGCCGGCAGCAACGTGACAGTGGAGATCTTTGGATACGATCTTGCCACCACCGACAAAATGGCGGAAGAGCTGCGGGTGAAGCTGCAGAATGTAAAAGGGTTGAGAGACATCGCAGTTTCCCGCAAGGAGTATCGCAGGGAGTACCAGATACAATTCGACCGCGAAAAGATGGCACTGAACGGGTTGAACATGAGTACGGCTGCCAATGCAGTACGTAACCGCATCAACGGGCTCACCATGTCGCGTTTTCGCGAAGAGGGAGAGGAGTATAACATCCGGGTCCGTTTTGAAGAACAATATCGCCAGTCGATCGAAGACATAGAAAATATTCTCATCTATAACCCCAGGGGAGTAGGTGTGCGTGTGCGGGACCTGGGCAAGGTGGTGGAATCGTCCACGCTGCCGCAGATCGACCGACAGGACCGTGAACGGATTGTCACCGTTACCGGTTCTCTCTATGGCCGTGCGCTCAGTGATGTGGTGGAAGATGTGAGCCTCATCATTGATCAGTTGAATCCACCTGCAGGTGTACAGATCGAAATGAGCGGTACGCTGGAAGATCAGCAGGAGTCCTTCGCCGACCTGTCGCTGCTGCTGCTCATTGTCTCCCTTCTTGTCTACATTGTGCTGGCCTCTCAGTTTGAGTCGCTCACCTATCCGTTTATGATTATTCTGACCGTGCCGTTCGCTCTCACCGGTTCCATCCTGTTGCTTTCGATTACCGGCGAACCATTGGGAATCATGGGTTTTGTGGGGATGATCATGCTCGTGGGTATGGTGGTGAAAAACGCCATCGTGCTCATCGACTACATCAACCTGAACAGGGAGAGAGGTATGTCCATCATCACCGCAGTAATCCATGGTGGCCGTTCAAGGCTGCGCCCTGTGCTGATGACCACGCTCACCACCATTCTGGGTATGATCCCGCTGGCAATTGGCACGGGACAAGGTTCCGAGATGTGGCAGACCCTCGGTATTGCCATCATTGGTGGGATGACTTACTCCACCATTATCACCCTGATTCTTATTCCGGCGCTTTACTCCTCCATGGCCGGCTACGGCGTACGTCGCAAACGTCGCAAACATCGTGAGGTACTGGTAAAAAACGGAAACTAAACAAATAGAAAATATAGTTTGATTATATGAAACGAGCATGAGAATCATTTTCACACAAGAACATGATTAAAGCGAGTTCCATACGATACCTTTGAAAATAAATAATTTTAATCGTATGAAAGCAGTAATGATAATATTGGACCAGGCACACTACGACAAGCTCGTGGATGACCTGAGCTCAATGAATATCCGGGGTTTCACTTCCTGGAAAGAGGTCTTCGGAAATGGAAGCAAGGACGGATATCCGCACTATGGATCGCATGCTTGGCCATCCGTGAACAACGCCATCCTCACGGTGGTGGAGGACGACAGGGTGCCCATTCTCATGAAATACCTGAAAGAGATGGATGAAGATTCCGCCAACCTGGGGCTGCGTGCCTTCGTGTGGCACGTGGAAGATATGATTTGATTGGATATTTGATTTTTTTTTGGAGGCGTTGCTTTGAGGTGACGCCTTCCTCTTTATTTTTTTATAATGAAACAAAGAACAATAAAAGAACCGTTTTCTATCCAGGGAAAAGGATTGCACAGCGGATTAAAAACCACCATTACATTTTGTCCCGCACCGGTCGACTTCGGATACAAGATAAAACGGACTGATCTGGCAGAAAAACCTGTCATTGCCGCTTCGGCAGAAAATGTAAAACATACCCAAAGATGCACCCTGTTGTCGGTCGACGGAGTGGAGGTGGCTACCATAGAACATGCGCTGGCCGCACTCTACGGATGTGAGATCGACAATTGTCTGATCGAAATAGACTCACCCGAGTTTCCCATCCTGGATGGCAGTTCCATCGAGTATGTGCAGCAAATTCAGCGCGTTGGATGTAAGTCACAGTCCAGGGAGAGAATCTATTTTGAGGTGGAGCAGAACATTGAATATGTTGATGCCGAAACCGGTTCTTATCTGATGCTGATGCCTGCTGATAGCTTTGGTGTCAATGTACAGATTGCTTTCAACTCGGAAGTGCTGTCTGTACAACATGCCTCATTGGAGAGCCTGTCCGACTTTAAGACGGAGATATCCATGTGCAGAACCTTTGTGTTCATCAAAGAGATAGAGAATCTCCTCCAACATGGACTGATCAAGGGGGGCGATCTGGATAACGCCATTGTCATCTACGACCAGCTCATCAATCAGCAGGAAAT
>DFYK01000040.1:16788-20638 GCA_002383605.1 Proteiniphilum sp. UBA4084
AACTGACCGGTGTCGACCAGGTTTTTCAGAAAAATCACGTCCTCCTCCCGTTTTTTTCCACCAGAAAACTGCAAGACACAAATCAATGGTTGTTGAATCGAAAGCATAAACGCTTCCATCGAGTTTGAAGATGTCAGTAACACGCTTATTTTAAAGAGCTATTTTAGATTTTAATGGGACAGCATTGTTAGTATTACAAGCCGATGAATCTTTCAAAATCGGAATGGCTGACCACCGTGGTGGTGTGGTTGGGATAGGCACTCCGGAATGAGTTGGGAAAATTTACTTTTTGCTCCTTCCATTTTATCTCGTAGGCGTGGATTACCCCATCTTTTTCTTCTATATAATCAATCTCAGCCTTGTTGTGTGTCCGCCAAAAATAGGAATTGGCATAATTTTTATTGTAATTGTTCTGCTTTATTCTTTCAGAAATTAAAAAGTTTTCCCACAATGCACCCTTGTCCATGCGCATTTCCGGTATGGAGAAATTGCTGATAAGCACATTGCGAATGCCATTATCATAGAAATAGTATTTCTTTCCTTTTTTTATTTCATTGCGGAGATTACGACTGAATGCCGGTAGTTTAAAAATAATGAAAGCCTTCTCGAAAATATCGAGATATTTTTCCACAGTAGCTGTATCAATGTTTCCTACGGTTATTGCGAGCTCATTATAACTTACCTCACTCCCAACCTGAAATGCCAGTGCACGCAGCAATTTCTCAATGTGGACTGGTTTTCTGATGCCTTCTAACTGCATAATATCTTTGTAGAGATAGCTATTCGCGATTTCAAGAAGTATTTCTCTCTCCTTACCGGGATTGTTGTATACTTCCGGGTATAAGCCGTACACAAGACGGGTATCCAACATTCTCTTTGCTTCGAGCGCAGAGCTATTATCCACGCTCTCTTTATAGCTGACTGGAAAAAGGTGGTGTGTTATTTTGCGACCGGTTAATGGTTCCGATGTTCGATCTTGTAATTCAAAAGAGGAGGACCCGGTGGCAATTATTTGGATATGGGGGTAAGTGTCGAATAGCAGCTTGAGTTTCTTCCCAATTTCCGGAATTTGTTGCGCCTCATCAATCACAACCAGCTTGTTGTTGGGGCCAACCAGTTGTAGCAGCTGTGTGCTCGTGGCTGCAGCGGAAAATGCTTCGAGAACGTCAGATTCATCGCTGTTGAGCCACAGTGAGGGTACGTCGATTTTCCTGATAATCTCCTTGAGCAAAGTTGTCTTGCCAACTTGCCTTGCTCCCAACAGGAGGATTATTTTTCCTTTAAAACAGGATGAAATAATGTTGTCTTCTATTTCCCGCTTGATCATTTTTTTTGCGAAGTTAGCAGCATTTTATGATTAATCCAAAAAATAGGCTTAATATTTCGATTACGTTCTAAAAATTAGGCCTAATTTTTCGATTACATTCCAAAAATTATATCAATTCCAAAANNATTTTGATAACTATCGCATCTAAAACATCCCGACGTTTTTTTCGACAGAATGATCTTCGTGTTATAAAAATTGATAATTTTGTTCATTAAAATCATTGTACTATGGCAACGTAGCATGGATGTAAATATTTTTGTGGTTACGAGCATAAAAACTTTGGATATTTTGTAATTCTTATGGTTGTAACCTTAAAAACTTTGGATATTTTGCTATCTTTGTGATTGTAACCCTAAAAACTTATAGAGATGATAGCAAGACCAAATTATATAGAACAACTTAAGCCCTTTATTAATAAGCCTCAGATAAAAATAATTACCGGTATAAGGAGGTCGGGAAAATCAACTGTGTTGCAGTTGCTAAAAAATGAAATATTGGCCAATGGCATAAAGGAAGAGCACGTAATCACTATCAATTTTGAGAGTTTCGCTTTTGCAGAAATATTGAAAGCTAAGGAGTTGTATAACTACATAAAGGAGAGAATAAATACCCCGGATAAATACTACTTACTATTAGATGAAATTCAGGAAGTGGATGGTTGGGAAAAGGCCGTAAATTCTTTTACGGTGGATTATAATGTTGATGTTTATCTTACCGGCTCAAACTCACATCTGCTTTCATCTGAACTTGCTACCCATCTTGCCGGAAGGTATGTTGAAATTCCTATTTACACTTTATCTTACAGAGAGTTCTTAGATTTTAGGAAGAGTTACTTGTCAAAAGATAGGGACAGAGGAAATTTTTTTATTGAATACCTGCGTAGAGGAGGTTTTCCCGTCATTCATACCTCTAACTATACCGAAGAATCGGCGTATAAAGTCATATATGACATTTACTCTTCTGTTATACTCAGAGATACCGTTCAGAGATATAATATCCGTGATATTGAGTTGCTTGAGCGTGTCATAAAATATGCATTTGATAATATAGGAAACACTTTTTCCGGTAAAAATGTAGCTGATTACTTTAAGAGTCAACAAAGAAGGGTTGATGTGAATACAGTTTATAATTATTTAAATGCTTTGGAAGGTGCATTTATTTTGTATCGTGTTCCTCGTTACAATATCAGGGGAAAAGAGATTCTTAAAACGCAAGAGAAATTTTATGTGAGTGATGTTTCTATTATATATGCTACAATGGGTTATCGCGATAGAATAATTTCCGGTATACTGGAAAATATTGTTTTCCTTGAATTGAAAAGAAGGGGGTACAATGTTTTTATAGGGAAATTAGAGAATACAGAAATTGACTTTGTTGCTGAAAAACAGGGTAATAAAATTTATGTTCAGGTTGCATATAAATTGGAAAACAACCAAACTGTTGAGCGTGAGTTTGGAAATCTTTTATCCATTGACGACCAATACCCTAAATATGTAGTCACCATGGATGAGTTTTGGAAAGATTCAATAGAAGGCGTAGTGCATATGTATATTGCTGATTTTTTATTGAAAAAGAATTGGTGAAAGTTAGTTGCTACGCCGACACTAAAAATGGTTGGTTGGTGAAAAGATGAACGAAATGAATCCCTGAGGCGTTTTATATTTTCACCTGTAAATAATGCGGAGAAATGGGAATCATCAAAAGCATCCTCGACACCGACCTGTATAAGTTTACCACCAGTTATGCCTACTCCAAGCTCTTTCCCCGGGCATATGGTGAGTTTGAGTTCGTGGACCGAAGCAACGGAGACTATCCCAAGGGATTTGACCGCCTGCTGGAGAAGGAGCTGGAGCAGATGGCCGGCTTGTCGCTCACGGCCGGTGAGGAGGAGTTCATCCGGAAGCAGATGCCCTATCTGCCACCCACCTATATCGATTTTCTGAAAGGGTTTCGGTTCGACCCTTCAGAACTGGATATCCGACTGGAGGAGTCAAAGTTAAAGATCAGGGCAAGTGGTTTGCTCTACAGGGTAACGCTCTGGGAGACACCCATCCTGGCCACCGTCTCCGAGCTTTGGTTCCGGGAGTCGGGCCAACATCCCGACACCGGCTATATGGAGCAGGCTGCTATCGACAAAGCCATCCGGATGAAAGAACATGACATCACCTTCTCCCTTTTCGGGATGCGACGCCGCTTCAGTTTCGATGTGGAGGACCGGGTTACGGCACTGCTGAAGCAGCACGCCGGCAAAAGCCTGTTCGGCACCAGCAATGTTTACATGGCTTACAAGCACCATATCAACGTCTCCGGAACCCATCCCCATGAGTGGGTACAGTTTCACGGATCGATCTATGGCTACAAGATGGCCAACTACATGTCGATGGAGGATTGGATCAATGTTTACGACGGTGATCTGGGAACGGTGCTGACCGACACCTACACCACCGACGTGTTCCTGCGCAACTTCAGCAAGAAACACGCTGCGCTCTTCACCAGCCTGCGCCACGACAGCGGCGACCCGTT
>DFYK01000102.1 GCA_002383605.1 Proteiniphilum sp. UBA4084
TTCTTCGTGGATTGATCGTCTTTCTTGATCAGCATTACTTTGGTAAGCTGTTTTTCAGCATTGAACTTCAATGATTTGATATCATATTCAGTAGTTAATGCAGTGACTGATGCCTGTACTGCCGGATTCAGAGAATCTAACTGTACCTCAACATAGCCATTATCGTCATCCATTACCATATTGACTGCAAATTCTTTATTTGCTGCATTTAGTTGTCCTACTCCTGTCATCGCAATTACGGTTGCCATAAATGCGATTGATAAAATAACTTTTTTCATAATGATAAACTTTAAATGATTTGTCATTGATTTTTTTTAATTCAACTTTTTTATTGACAATTCAACGAATCATTGTCTGTAATCTATTCAACAGATTTCATGCCAAAAGAATCCACGAATGAGGGTGTCAGACAAATTACATCTGTATATCAATCTATTAGCAAATCAATCCACATTATTGGTATCAAGATATGACTGTGAGTCGGTGTAGAAAGTGTAGAATCGTTCCACACATCTTGGGGACATATCCACAATGAGAAAAAAGTTTTCGCCCGACCGGATAGGGTTGTATATAAAATATATCCCGTATATTTGGGTGTAAAAAAAAACCTCATGCGAGCGTCACACACTCCGGAATATAAAATCAGCATAAAAATAGGATTAATCCTTCTGGTGATCCTTCTCTATTTCATCGGTCTTTTTGTTTATTCGCTCACATTAAAAAAGAGAATTGATGAACAGAAACTGGTGATGGACAATGCTTACGAAGTACTTTCATACAGCAATGAACTGATTATATCGGTTCAGGAAGCACAGGATGTACTGAACCGGTATCTGGTCTCTCCTTCAAGGACATATCAGCAACAATATGATTCCATCACCAACAACATTTTCAGTCAGATCATTTATATCAAAAGCATTTCACTTGAAGAAGGAGAGGATATTCTTTTGGGGGACATAGACTCCTTGTTGCAGGAGAAAAACAGGATTGTACACCGACTGACCTACCAACTGCGATCACAAAATCCGGTGGTGGAAATAGACAAGAAAATTAAGACCTACAACGAAATAGTTCAGGATTCCGTTGTCATCACCATGAATAAGGACACCACCCTGGTTGCTGCCCCGAAAAAGGATTTCTGGGGACGTCTCAGAGATCTTTTCGATCCCAAAAAAATGCCCGACTCCACAGTAACCATTGCCCGCACAGAACAGGAATCCCACTCCGTGTCGCGGGTAGATACCACGCTGTATGCCGATCTGAAACAGGTAACGGAGGAGGCCTCCAAAACTTACATTTCTCAAATTGAAGGTATCGGGAGGGAAGTGAGGGAGTTGATCTTTGCGGAACAGAGCATCTCACTGAGGATATCGCAGCTCATTACCCGGTTTTACAACGAAGCCATCGAAACAACCCGTCTGGGTACCGACAACAGCGAAATGTTAAGTCGAAGAATCATCACTTTTGCACTTTCGGTAGGAGCCATCTCCATCATTTTAATCCTGATCATCATCTTCCTTATTATAGACGACCTGAATAAAGGACAAAAGGCGCGCGATGATCTGGCAAGGGAAAAACAGCTCACCGAAGAACTGATCAGCAGCCGTCACAAGTTACTACTTTCGGTGTCTCACGATATCAAAACTCCTCTCAGTTCCATGATGGGGTACATGGAGATGTGGGATTCTGAGGAGTTACCTGGTGTTACAAGGCGGCAGCTGCATTCTGCCAGAAATTCAGGATTGCATATTTTGAGCATGCTCACCAACCTACTTGAGTTTTCCCGCATGGAGAGCAACAAAAGCGTCCTGCATTTCAGCCGTTTCCATTTAATTGAATTGATGGAAGACGTCATCGGCATGTTTCGTCCTTTCACCGATGAAAAGCGACTTACCTTGAAATTTGAAAATCATGTGGAGACCCCCTTTTACGTGGAGACGGACTATACGGTACTCAAACAGATACTCATCAACGTGATATCAAACGCGGTAAAATATACATTGCAGGGAACCATCATGGTTAAACTGCAACAGGACGAACAGCTTATATTCACTGTATCAGATACGGGAATCGGCATTGAGAAGGAGGACATTGCACAAATCTTTAAACCATTTTCCCGCATCAAGAACCGGTTAAAGACTGAGGGCAACGGATTTGGTTTGTATGTGACAAAGGGTCTTGTCGATTCCCTCCGGGGAGAGATATCTCTCATCTCCGAAAAAGAAAAGGGTACCACGGTCTCCATTCGTTTGCCGATCACTCCAATAAACCACCACACCGACATGGATCAGATCTCGGAAGTGGTCGCCGACAACAGAAAAATCAGGAAAATCCTGCTCTTTGAGGATGACACCTCCTTGGGAAATATGCTTCGGGAATACCTTACCGGAAATGGTTTTAGGGTAAAACTTTGCGGCAATGCACAGGATGTAAAAGGGTTTATCCGGGTTATTTCATCGTTCGATATGGTGTTCACCGATATGCAGATGGGAGAAACTACGGGACTTGATATCCTGCATGAGATCCGGGCAAAAGATGATGTTATCCCTGTGTGGCTGATGACTGCCTTGGATGAATATACCCTTGAGCAGGCATTGGGAGAGGGATTTGCGGGTTTAATAGCCAAGCCCGTGAAGATGGGACAGCTCCTGCAAATTCTAACCGGTATAAAGGAGCATAAAATAGATGATGCTCATCTTTCAGATCGGTTCCCGCAACTGTCAGCCATGTTTAACGGAGACACTCCGGCCATAAAAGATATTCTTTCCGGTTTTGTACAATCCTCACAAAAGGATCTGCAAGAATTAAAGGAGTTGATCGGGCAAGACAGGTTTACGGAAGCACAGCAGTTGTGCCATCGGATACACCCCTTTTACGGTCAACTCGACGCCGGCCATCTTTGTGACACATTACGTAAGATGGATAAGTTCCGGGGAGATGCTAAAGAGGCCTGGCCTGAATGGAAGGAAGATTTGCTGAAGACAATTGTTGAACTAGAGTTGTTTCGTGACACCATCCGGAGGGATTTCTTATAGCCCGATGCCGTAAAGATGAATCTTGTTGTAAAGTGTCTTCCGGTCGATTTGCAGCAAGCGGGCGGCTCTTGTTTTGTTTCCATTCACACGCTCCAGCGCTTCCATGATCATCTCTTTTTCCTGATCAGGTTCCCGCAACAGGGATATTTCCGTCTTTTTTTCGCTGTCTGTCTTTTTTTCGGTTAAAACAGGTAGACTCTCCAGGGTGATGGTCTCTCCGTTCGAAAAAAGTACCGAGCGACGAATTACATTGCGCAATTCACGCAGGTTTCCCGGCCAGCTGTAGTTTTCAAGTCTTATGCATGCCTCGGCCGAAATGGAAACCACCTGCCTGTCGAGTTCCTTGTTCGCTTCTTCCCGGAAGTGATCGGCATAGAGTTTCACATCCGATATGCAGTTTCTCAAAGGAGGCACCTCGATCATAAATTCGTTGAGGCGGTGGTACAGATCTTCTCTGAATCGCCCTTCGGCAATGGCTTTTTCCAGATTTTCATTGGTGGCGGTGATGATGCGCACATCCACATCAATATCGGTGGATGTACCTACCGGCCTTATTTTTTTCTCCTGCAACGATCGGAGCATCTGCATCTGTACGCCATAAGGCAGGTTACCCACTTCATCGAGAAAGAGCGTACCGCTGCGGGCCTCGACAAAAAATCCGGTTTTGTTCTCGATTGCAGAGGTAAATGATCCCTTCTTATGTCCAAACAACTCACTGGGCGCCAGCTCCATGGAGAGGCTTCCGCAGTCTACAGCAATGAAAGGTCCCGCAGCACGATTGCTCCGTTCATGAATCATCCGGGCCACACTTTCTTTTCCCGTGCCACTTTCCCCCATGATCATCACAGCCATCTGTGTGGGTGCAACCAGATTGATATGCGAGTACATCTGCACGGAAAGGGGACTGCGACCAAATACAATACTTCCGGAACTGGCTGGCTGGATTTGCGCATGTGCTGCCTTGATCTTCGATGATTTGTCCGTTTTATCCGTCTCAAAAACATCCTTTATTTTTTGGTCGAGCAGCGAGGGATTGATTGGTTTCTCCAGATAGTCGAAAGCTCCCAGTTTGATGGCAGAAACGGCAGTCTGTACATCACCATAACCGGTCATAATAATCACCGGTGTATCCGTTCCTTTCTCTTTTAACCCGTTCAGTAACATGATGCCATCGCCGTCGGGCAAACGCAGATCAGACAAGATAAGTCGATATGTCGATTTGGACAACGCTTCCCAGGCCATCGTCATACCGGAGCACAACGTGGCAGCATATCCGTTTCTCTCGAACCACTTCACCAGCATGGCTCCGTAAGAGCGGTCATCTTCAATGATAAGTATTCTCTCGTTCACCGTCTGTCTATATAGCTATGCGTAAAGGTAGTTTATTTTTTTTATTACACCTTCTCTTCCTGCACACATTTCAAAAAGGTAACGTTTTCTCTTTTCGATTAAGATTTTTTAGCGGTATACGCTCTCCATCAGCATAGCAAAGCCGGGAGGAATGTCGTATATTTGATGTAAACTTCATTTTTCATGAACCAATTGCCACAAACGGAAACCAGTGCACGGCTGCAGAAGCTTCAACAAACCATCATCGACCTGCAGGCCGAAGCCTGCATCATCACCTCACCGGTAAATCAATACTGGCTCACCGGATTCATTTTCGACGGTTATATACTGGTATATGCGGAGGGAGAGCCGCTCCTTTTTGTGAGACGTCCCACGGGTTTGTCGGGGGAAAACATCGTCGGNNAGGTGTTGCTGGAAAGTGACGCAATCACGCTCAGTGCAGCGCTCCGGTTACAAGCGGCGCTGGAGATGCCCGAAATCAAAAACATCTCTGCTGCAATCAGAACCCTCAGATCGGTCAAGTCGGAGTATGAACTGAACCAGATACGCGAGAGCGCAGCCATTCACACGGAAGTGTATGGGTTGATCCCCTCCCTCTACCGCAAAGGGATGACCGACCTGGCGCTACAGATTGAAATTGAACGGCAGATGCGCCTGCATGGGTCGGCGGGCATCTTCCGCTCTTTCGGGGAAAACATGGATATCTTTATGGGGAGCATGCTGGCAGGTGACAATGCGCAGGCTGCCTCACCCTATGATTATGCTTTGGGTGGCGAAGGCATCACCCCGCTGCTTCCCCTGGGAGTCAATGGCACTTTGCTTGTACCGGGAACGACCCTGATGGTGGATATGGCGGGCAATTACCGCCCCAATATGGACGACATGACCCGCACTTTCGTGATTGAACATGCTCCTGACATTGCCTATAAAGCACATCAGGTATCACTCGATATCGTTCACGCCGTGGAAGAGACCACAAGAGCAGGTGTTCCCTGTGCGGAGCTCTGGCATCTGGCCGAGAAAATTGTCAAAGAGAATAAGCTGGAAGCATATTTCATGGGAACCGCACAACAGGCCAAATTTGTGGGGCACGGCGTGGGACTGGAGATCAACGAGCCCCCCGTGCTCACCCCACGTTCAAAGGAAGTACTGGAATCGGGTATGGCCTTTGCACTGGAGCCCAAATTCGTGCTGCCCGGCATCGGCGCCGTGGGCATCGAGAACACCTATATTGTACACGACGACCGGCTGGAGAAGATCACGCTGTGCGAAGAGGCGTTGGTTGTTTTGTCATGAGTAAATCCCAATAAGAATCCGGGTCTACTCCTGCCTGTCTGGCGTGGGTAGACCCGGATTTATTTTGCAAAAAGCGGCGTAATTTCTATTTCTTCAATGTTTTGATGAAAAATCCGCCCACTACCGAACGGGCCTGGTCAACTCGTAGCGGGCCAACACAGCATACTCGGCCGCGAACGTAAAGCTAAACATTCCTTCGGTGTTATTTTTATCCTTGTCTGCTTTCCATCCGGTAAGAAGGTTCGTGGGCAGTATACCATTATAAAGAAAATGTTCGTACCCATGGTCCAAGTTCTCCTGAAAAGTGTCGATATACTTATCCACCGTTTGATACGCGGGATAAAAATCGACATACGCTCTCATCAGCACGCCATTGAACCAGCTGTTGAACCCGTCTATATTATAGCTGTAATACCCTTCAACCTCGGCGTTTTTTTCCGCGAAATAAGCGAACGCAACGTCCGATAAGGCAGTACCGTCGTCCTTGTACTTTCGGTTGCCAGTTGCCCTGTACAAGTCAGCCGCTCCCGACAGCATGGTCCCGCTATTATATGAGAGCGGTCGGCCTACTCTTTCGAGACAGATAATTCCTTGTCGAAACGGAAGTCCGTCGATGATTTCCAACTCGGGTTTACCAGGGGTACATCCTCCCATCATATCGCTATACACGCCCTCTTCGTCCAAGAGGTGTTTTTTTTGCCAATCATAAATTTTCTCCGCAAAGGTGAGGTAGTAGTCACTTTTTTTCACTTGGGCCATCTTCCTCGTCTTTCTATCATCGGGATCGATATAGCGATGGGTAATTTCGTCTTCTTTGTCTTTATATAGTTCGTGAAGCCAAACCAGAGGGCTTATCATCGGCCCATTGCTGCAGGAGTGTTTGGTAACATAACCAGGTCCCCATGTAATCCCGCCGATCTCGTTTCCATTTTCATCTAAGGTACAGTCCCATCCATCGAGCACGTACGCTGTCAGATATTCCGCCAATTCGAGATAGGGCTCTTCACCGGTTACTTTATAGGAATCTAATAGTTCCCGTACCAGCCACATCTGGTCGTCATATACGTTTTCGATTCCGTCCACCTTGGCTTTTCTTTTCAAAGCTGCCCGATGCACCCCGTATACCGTCCACTCGTTTGTTCCTGTATAGGAGGTGAGCGTGAACGTTCCCAAATAGTAGTCCGCGTTACCATACAGCTGCCTGAGTTGATCTATATAACGACTAAAATGGGCATCGTAGAGCCTACCATTGCCAAATTCTCTATCTGCCTCGAGGGCACGCAGGATCGCGTTGATGCTTTCTATTACGCTGGTATACATCCACACACTCCCTGTTTCATCAGAGCGATTGCCCGTGTAAGGATTATAATAGCGGGCCATGGCCGTTCTATCTCCTGTAAAATACGCAGTGGTCGCATTATCGGCTATCTCCATCGCACGTTTGAGGTTCTTTTCGCTCAAAATCCTTTTGTGCTGGAGAGCATCGAGGGTAGTATTTCGTGATGTTTTCACACCACAAGAGTATAAAATCGCGATAGTGCCAATTACGGTAATCAGGTTACGTTGCATATGATTTTTAACTTTAGCTTATTTGAACGGTTCAGAGCACGAATATAAATAATTTTCAACAAAGTTATATAACAATTTGGGCGCAATGACTCAACTATATTGATTCAATAAATCACAAAACAAAGGAAGATTTCGATTGGAGATGAATCCAATCGGAGGAATACCAATGAAAAAGCCCCCAGGATTACTCCCGGGGGCTTTGTAAAGGACGGCGGCTACCTACTCTCCCACGTGATGCAGTACCATCGGCGCCATTGGGCTTAACTTCTCTGTTCGGAATGNNAGCTGATCGCTGACAGCTGAACGCTTATAAGAATTGACATGATGAAAACAAGAGGCAAGGTCGCTCGGAAAATAAGCTCATTATACAATACGAACATCTCCGGATGCTATTTGTCGCATTTATCAAACCCTTTTGATTCGGAGTTTCGCGCGAAAAAAAGCTTACGGGCAATTAGTACTGCTCGGCTTTGACGT
>DFYK01000071.1:0-436 GCA_002383605.1 Proteiniphilum sp. UBA4084
ATTGCCTACATTCTCTGTACGGGTTCGCGTGATTCGGCCATCGAAAACGGAGGCTGCGGATCTGATTGCAGCAATAACCCTATTTGTTCCCAGATTTGCTGTATGTATTCCATCAAGCAGGCACAACTATTGATGGGTGCACTGCCGATGGCGGATATCACCATCTACTATATGGATATTCGTGCCTTCGGCAAGGGATACGAGGAGTTCTTCCAGCAAACCAAAGGAATGGGTACGAACTTCGTGAAGGGTAAAGTGGCAAAAATCCGCGAAACNNCTTTCCGTAGGGGTGATACCGAATAAGGATGTACCACAGATGTTCAGGGGAGAAATACTGGAGCTGGATGATTTCAATTTTGTCAAACAGACAGATGAACTGGTGAGTCCCGCCCTGACCAGCATCGAGGGCGTATTTGTGGCAGGTGCCGCATCGGGA
>DFYK01000071.1:525-7521 GCA_002383605.1 Proteiniphilum sp. UBA4084
ATTGCGGCGGAAATATTTCCGATTATGTGGATGTGGAAGAACTCAGTAAGATGTTCCACAAGGAAGACGGTGTGGTCGTTTCAAAAGATGTCATGTTTGCCTGTGCCGATTCCAACCAGAAGGCAATGGTGGAGGATATTCAGAAATATAATCTGGATGCAATTGTGGTGGCATCCTGCTCACCAAAGCTACACCTGCACACGTTCAGAGCGGTAGCCGGACGGGCTGGACTGAACCCGAATAACTATGTGCAGGTGAATATTCGCGAGCAATGTTCATGGCCCCACAGCGACCGTCCGCGGGAAGCAACGGTGAAAGCTGCCGGATTAATCCGTGCAGGCATCAATCGTGTTGCATATTCCGAAGCGCTGGACAGCATCGAAATTGAAGTCAAAAAAGCGGTCATGGTGATCGGCGCCGGTATTTCGGGCATGAAAGCAGCCATCGACCTGGCACGCGCAGGCAATGAAGTGTATCTTGTAGAGAAAGATTTCTTTGTGGGCGGTCACATTGCGCAGCAGGAAAAACTCTTCATGACGGGACAAAGCGGCAAGGAGATTGTGAAAAAACTGTATGATGAAATAAAAACATACAAAAACATCACTGTTTTCACCGGGGCAACCATCGGGAAAGTGACGGGTAGCCTGGGCAGCTTCAACATTGAGATAAAGGTGAAACCTCGCCATATCAATGGAAAGATGGACAAACAGACCGTGAACAGCGAACAGGAGGAAACCATTGCCCTGCTGGCGGGGTCGGTGCTTGTAACCACCGGGTTTGACAATTACGAACCCAAAGAGGGAGAGTTCGGTTATCAACAAATCCCGAATGTGATCACGCTTCCCCAGTTGAACCGGCTGATGGAATTATCGCCTGAAAAGCTGATTTACAACGGAAAAGAGATCAAAAATGTGGCGTTTATCTACTGTGTGGGCAGTCGCCAGAAAAAAGGCGAAAACAAATATTGCTCCCGCCAATGCTGTACCTCAACCATGTATACGGCATTGCAACTGAAAGAGAAATACGGGAAGATCCAGAACTACCATCTCTACCGCGATATACGCACCTATGGCAAACAGGAGATTCTGTACGACCGGGCATCGAAACAGGGCGACCTGTTTTTCAAATACGAAGAAAAGGAAATGCCGACGGTGGAAATGAATGGTAAAACGATCACATTGAAGGTGAAAGACTATCTTACGAGTAAAAAAGAGATGGAGATAACACCCGATCTGGTCGTTCTCGTCACCGGCATGGTGGCAAGGGCCGATGCACCGCACATCTCCGAATTATTTAAAATTCCGATTGGGAACGACCGGTTCTTCAACGAGATACACCCGAAACTGAAACCGGTGGAGACGGTGATCAAGGGGGTTTACATCGGGGGAACCTGTCAGGGTCCGAAAAACGTGAGCGAGTCGGTACAATCCTCGCTGGCTGGGGCCTCCAAGATCACGGCATTGCTGAAAAGCGGCACTGTAATGGGAGACCCGGTGGTGGCACGCGTGGATGCCGATGTATGTACCTGGTGCGGGAAATGTGCCGAAGTGTGCGATTATACTGCCATCAGGGAGACCGTCACCGAAGCAGGGAAACATATTGCAGGTGTGAACAGAGGTGTTTGTACGGGTTGTGGTATCTGTGCCCCTGTGTGTCCGGTGAATGCCATTGAAGTAGCCAAATATACCGATCACGAAATAGAGTCGATGATTGATGGTTTTGCTTCCGCAGTGGAGATCAGGGAAGAAGAGGTGACCGCTGTAAACGAAGAAAAAGAGGATTTTGTGGCAGCACACATGAAAGAATATCCACAGATATGGAAAGATATCCTCACCACCCTCGACACGGAGAAGAAAACGATTCCCGAAATGGCAGACATTCTAAAGATTGCTCCCGAAATGGTCACCTGGCACCTGATGACCATGAACAAATACGGCGTGGTATCCCCTGCAGGAACAAACGAAAAAGAAGAGTACTATTATTACACAAAATGAAACGAGCATGATAATCATTATCACACAGGTACATGATTAAAGCGAGTTCCATACACCATAATGAAAAAAATGAATTAATCGTATGAAACCGACATGATTAAAATAATCATTAAACACCCGAAGGGAATGATTATTTTAGTCATCGAAGGTTACATATACCAACAAGAAAAAATAAAATAATCATATGAAATAATATGGCGAAAGTAAATCCTGAATTTGCAAAAGAATTAACAAAATACGGTGTTGGCGACTTCAACGCATGTTTTAACTGCGGAAATTGTACTGCGACCTGCTCTCTGTCGACCAACGACAGTTCATTTCCACGGGAAATGGTACGTTATACCACGCTGGGTCTGGAAGACGAGATCAAATCATCGCTGAAACCCTGGGAGTGCTACTATTGTGGCGAATGTTCCAAAGAGTGTCCCCGTCAGGCCAATCCAGGCGAGCTGATGATGTCGCTGCGGCGATGGCTCACTGCGCAATACGACTGGACCGGGCTCTCGGGTCTGCTTTACCGTTCGCTGACACTTACCATCGCAGCACTGGTACTGGTGGCTGCAGGGGTCATTTTCTTTGCCCGCTCCGTAAACTTTGATGCTGAAACATTGCTTCATACGGGTCACCGCTTCGAGATGCTGGCTATTGCCACCGTCTTTCTGGTGATCTTTGTACCCAACCTGTTGCGGATGTGGTATTTCACTATTGTGAAAAACGGGGTGAAAGCACCGCTAAAAAACTATTCCACAGCTCTCTCCGAGCTTTTTATCCATATGTTCACCCAGAAAAAGGCAAAAGATTGCGACGAGAAGGACAATTTCCGCTGGCTGGAACACATGGTGCTGGTCTTCGCCTATCTGTCGCTTCTCTTCACCACTGTTTTCCTCAAC
The DNA here is from genome assembly GCA_002383605.1 of Proteiniphilum sp. UBA4084. Lineage (GTDB taxonomy): Bacteria > Bacteroidota > Bacteroidia > Bacteroidales > Dysgonomonadaceae > Proteiniphilum. The sequence continues at coordinate 3,410 of DFYK01000071.1, forward strand.
TGGTTCGGCACGGAGAGCCTTTTTATCGTCGTGCTCGGATATGTGGAAAGCCTGCTGATCTTCGTCATCACCGCCCATTTCGTCTCGGGAAGGATAAAGCGGAACAAGGCGCTGAATACGTTTTCTCAACCTTCCGACTGGCTGTTTGTGATCTGGCTGTTGCTGATGGGACTGACCGCATTTGTGGTGCGTCTCTTTATCGACCTGAACATCCTCGAAAACAATATCTGGATGTACCTGATCCATCTGACTGTGCTGGCACAGTGGGCGATGATCATTGTCCCATTCGGCAAATGGACCCACTTTCTCTATCGCTCGTTTGGGCTCTATTTTGCCAGAATTAAAGCCATGCAGAAATCTTAAGCAAGAGGTAAGATATATTTAATTATTACGAACGGGGTTCTCTGAAAACGGGAATCCCGTTTTTACCTCATAGTCAGACAGCAAAAGAAAGACTGTCGCAACTGTCTGTCAATAAATTCACATACTGCAGGAGAAAAAATTATGACTTAAAAATAATATCTTTACTACAATTATTGATCTTTTCCCAATGACAGCAGGAATAATCGGGACGCAAGAAAATGCTCGACGACCGTAGGAAAAGTTTTTTTTTGCTGTCTAACTTACCAATGAATGGCAAACAACGCGAATGTCGGACGAACAACTGATCAAGGAAATTATATCGGGTAACCAGGCTGCTTTTATGGCCCTGATGGAGAAATACCAGCTACAGGTATTCCACACTGTCATGGGCTTTGTCCACACGAAAGAAGATGCGGAAGAGGTTACCCAGGATATCTTTGTCAGGGTATACCAGTCGCTTTCCTCCTTTCACCACGACGCGGAATTCTCCACCTGGCTCTACAGGATCACCGTCAACATGAGCCTCAACTTTCTTCGCAGTAACAGAAAAAACCGGCTACTGCAATCCCTCGAAGCCATCTTCTCTCACCGCAGCGAAGAGAAGACCCCGCTGGAAGAGATGGAGCAAGTAGAACGCGACAAACGTATCCGTGAAGCGATAGATACCCTCCCTGAAAAACAGCGGATGGCTTTTATTCTTAGCCGTTACGAGGAGCTGTCCCAGAAAAAGATCGCTGCGGTGATGAACCGCTCCGAGGGAGCCGTGGAGCAGCTACTGCAAAGAGCCAAAGAGAATCTGCAAAAAAAATTGAGTACACCGTAGGAAAACAGCGGAATGATTGTCTAATTAGTAAAAGAACGAATAAAAATGAAAGTGACGGCATTTTAAGACATACAGGTAGATCATTACAAATCATGTAGTTTCACATTAATAAAGCCAATGGGTCACAATGAAAACAGAACATCATATAGACGAGTTTATCCTTCATGAAAAGGAGACGGTTCCCAATCCGTACCTCTCCACCAGGGTCATGGCGAAAATTGAAGGGTTGGAAAAAGTGGAGAGAAAAAAAGCTTCTCTCTGGCCGACCCTTGCCCTTGCAGCCAGTATAGCAGCAGTCGCTTTTCTGGGGGTTTCCATTGGAAACAGCTATGTGGAAAGCGGAACACCAGAAAAGATATTGAATATCAACGACAGACAGATTGAGAGTTTAGGCTATTATAATCTTGATGAGAATGAATAAGACAATAAAAATACTCTGGGTTGCCATCGTACTACTGGTCATGCTGAATCTGACAACCATCGGTACCATTCTCCTCCGGAACCGTGAGAACAGTCGGGACAATACCGCCATTGTACTCGATGAGGACCAGCAGAATCCGCTCACCGGCAGATACTTCAGACAGACACTCGGTTTTGATGATGCACAAATGAATATTTTCAGGGAAGCTCATCGTTCCTTTCAATATAGGGCGAACGATTTGATCTTCGGGATGGATTCCCTGAAGAACGAGATGTTCGCGGAGCTGAACAGCCCGACACCCGACACTATCCGGCTGAACGATCTTTCAGAAAAACTGGGGAGTTACCATGCCGAACTAAAAAAAATCACCAATGCTTTTTATCTTCAACTGAAGACTGCCTGCAACTCCACACAATGTGACCAACTGCAACAGGCTTTCCTTCCACTTTTCCGTGACGGTACCATGAACCGGGGCAGAGGTTATCAATGGAACGACAGTATTGGCAGTGGTCAGGGAAACAGACACCGTTACGGCCGTCGGGGAAGAGGAGAATAACGCAGGTAACCTGGTATGGAAATTGATTCGGGGAATACGTAAAGTATGAAAATTACAGAGGACAAGGTAAATGAATGAAAGAAGTAAAGCGATTATAATGAATTAAAAACAAACCAATTAAAAATCAAAAATGATGAGAACAAAAATTTTATTTTCAGCACTGGCAGTGGTACTCTCAGTCGGAATAGTTTCCGCACAGGAGCAGGATAAAAAAGAGAAGGTCACCACAACTCAGCAAGGTCCCGCCTTTGTGGATAAAAACAACAATGGTATCTGCGACAATCTCGAGAATGGCACACCCGGCAATCCGAATGCCAACGGGAAGCAACGCCTCCTCGACGGTAGCGGTAAAGGGAAGGGAATGGGTTGCGGCATGCGGAACGGACGCGGTGGCGGCAGAAACTTTGTGGATGCCAATAAGAACGGTATCTGTGACCGGAGAGAGGTGAAAAAATAATCTTGATAATCGGGAGATATCTCCCGATTATTTTATATTTTTATTCCGGTTTTCCTAACATCGTTAAACCAAAACGACAAAGGGTATATTTTTTTAAACAGATACCTATGAACATACGAAAAAACATAGCAGTCAGTGAAACAGGATTCATCTTTAATCCGCTCACCGGAGACAGCTTCAGTGTAAACGAGACCGGTCTGTTTGTTCTTCAGAAACTGAAAGAGGAGGAAAATGAAGAAACGATACTGAAAGCGTTTCAGGAAGAATTTGAGCTCGACAGGAATACCGCCGAGATAGATCTTAACGACTTTCTGTCGTTGCTGAAGAGTTACCAGCTCACCACATATGAAGAGGCGTAAAATTACCGTAGGGGTTACCGGGCTGAACAATATCGACAGCCCCGGACCGGGGATTCCTGTGATCCGGGCATTGAAGGAGAGCCTGGAATTTGATGTCCGGATCATCGGCCTCTCGTATGAAACGCTGGAGCCGGGAATCTATATGCAGGAGCTGGTGGACAAGGTGTACCAGCTGCCGCTGCCCACCGCCGGCACNNCCCAATTTCGATGCGGAACTGCATAACTTTATCAAAATAAGTCCATGGATGCAGGAAGAACTCGGTATTGCCACATTCCTCCCCTCCCGCGACGCGTTTGAGGAACGCCAGAAATCGGAATTGAGCAAATTCGGTGAGAAATACGGAGTACAGGTACCTGCCAGCCATATGATCTCTCAGGTTCAGGAGTTGAAAAAGCTGGAGGAGGAGATCGACTACCCCATGGTGATCAAGGGTCGTTATTATGATGCCTACATCGCCTCATCCTTTGAACAGGCTTCTTCCTATTTTTACAAGATCGTCGCCAAATGGGGTTATCCGGTCATTGTGCAGGAGTTTGTCACCGGCACAGAAGTAAATGTCACCGCGCTGGGCGATGGGAAGGGTACGTGTATTGGCGCCGTGCCGATGAGGAAGCTCTATATCACCGACAAGGGTAAAGCCTGGTCGGGAATCTCGCTGGAGGACGACAAGCTGATGGATATCTCCCGCCATATCGTGGAGAAAAGCCAGTGGCGGGGTGGCTGCGAACTGGAGTTTATCAAGACCCGAAAAGAGGAGTATTATCTCATTGAGATGAATCCCCGTTTTCCGGCATGGGTTTATCTGGCCAACGGTTGCGGACAGAATCATGCCGAAGCACTCGTGAAGATGGCATTGGGTGAAGAAGTAAATCCGTTCACACAGTACAGCAGTGGAAAAATGTTTATCCGTTACGCCTACGATATGATTGTGGATATCTCTGAATTCGAGAAAATCTCCACTACCGGCGAGAAATAACCGTTCGTGGTATACCGATAGCAGGATCCGGTAACGACACACCACGAAAAGAAAGACAGAACCTGAAACTGGAATAAACGAAATAAAGATGAAACCTACCTATGAACGACCTGTAATTCAGAAGCTGAACACGGGTTTACTGAATAAATTCGGCAG
>DFYK01000071.1:7538-8029 GCA_002383605.1 Proteiniphilum sp. UBA4084
ACCATGCGTTATCCGAAGGTACAGTTTGCCTGGAGTTACAAAACCAACTACCTTGATGCCGTATGCAATGTCTTTCATCAGGAGGGGAGCTGGGCTGAGGTGGTTTCCGGTTTTGAATACCGGAAAGCCCTGAGAAACGGCGTACCCGGCAATCTGATCATCTTTAACGGGCCCGACAAGTCGGTTGAAGACTTAAGGATGGCAGTCGACAACCGTTCACTGATCCATATCGATCACTTCGACGAGCTGTACGCGCTGATAGAGCTCCTGGAAGGAACAGAAAAAAGAGCACGCGTGGCCATCCGTGTCACGATGGACACGGGCGTTTATCCGCAATGGGACCGGTTTGGATTCAATTATGAATCGGGTGAGGCCTGGAATGCCATCATGAAAATCGTTACCCAAAAAAACCTCGATCTGGAAGGCCTTCACACCCATATAGGCACCTATATGCTTACCCCCGGTGCCTATAGCGTGGCCACGCAGAAGAT
>DFYK01000049.1 GCA_002383605.1 Proteiniphilum sp. UBA4084
TCGCCCACGGCAATGTCGTCTATGGTCTGAAAAACGGTTAGTTCTTCATCGAGAAGCGATGCCTGGTTTTGTGCAAAATATCCTATTTGTACATTGTGACCCAGCTGCAGGGTGCCGCCAAAGCCTGTTTCGCCCAGGATACATTTTACAAGCGTGGATTTTCCTTCACCGTTGCGACCGACGAAAGCCACCTTCTCACCGCGTTCGATGGTGAAGTTTACATTGTTGAAAACCAGTTTTTCTTCATACGATTTGCTCACGTCTTCGGCCACCACGGGGTAGCTGCCCGAGCGGGGGGCAGGAGGAAAACGGAGCTTCAGTGCCGACCTGTCTACCTCATCCACCTCCACCAGCTCCAGCTTCTCCAGCATCTTTACCCGAGACTGCACCTGTAGCGTCTTCGAGTAGGTACCTTTAAACCGCTCGATGAACTCCCTGGTCTCAGCAATCATCTTCTGCTGGTCGTCGTACTGCTTCTGTTGTTGCTCACGGCGCTCTTCCCGCAACGTCAGATAATGTGAGTAGGTGGCCTTGTAGTCATAAATGCGACCCATGGTCACCTCGATGGTGCGATTGGTGATGTTGTCCACAAATGCCCGGTCGTGTGAAATGACGACGACTGCTTTGGCGCTGTTGATAAGAAAATCTTCGAACCACTCTACTGAGTCTATATCGAGGTGGTTGGTAGGCTCATCCAGCAAAATCAGATCGGGATTCAGCAGTAGTATTTTTGCCAGTTCGATGCGCATACGCCAGCCTCCGCTGAATTCAGCGGTTGGCCGGTTGAAATCGTCACGTTGAAATCCCAATCCCAGCAGCGTCTTTTCTACCGCCGCATCGTAGTTGATCTCTTCAATGCCGTAAAATTTTTCACTCAATGCAGCAACCTGTTCAATGAGTTGCATATATGCGTCCGACTCATAGTCGGTACGCATGGTCAGTTCATTGTTGATGCGTTCGATCTCCTCTTCCAGCTGGTGTATATGTGAAAAGGCCTGTGCTGTTTCTTCGAAGACAGTCCGTTCATCTTCGGTCATCAGATGTTGCGGCAGGTAGGCCACGGTGAAATCCCTGGGTTTGGAAACCCTTCCCCGAGTCGGTTCCCGCACCCCGGCCAGAATTTTCAACAAAGTAGATTTACCTGCGCCATTCTTGCCCATCAGGGCAACCCTGTCTTTGGGGTTTATGACAAAAGAAATATTCGAAAACAATGTCGTGCCACCAAACTCAACGGTTAATCCGTCAACCAATACCATATCTGTAATTTTATTTTAAGGCTGCAAAGATACGTCTTGAAAGTCGGTTACGGAAATGTTTTTAACAGCTTCTGGCAATGATTTTTTCTGATCTTTCAGAGATTTGCTTTTTTGTAAATGAATTTTACGTCGTTTAATTTGTGAGACAGGGAAAAAATGGTACCTTTGCATCCGCAAATACAAAATTACTCATTCAAAGAACTACTAAATGGCGACAAAATTACGTTTACAAAGAAGAGGACGCAAAAATTATCCTTTCTATCAGATCATTGTTGCAGATAGCAGAGCTCCACGAGATGGAAAGTATATTGAAAGGATTGGTTCATACAACCCGAACACGAATCCTGCTACGATCACTTTAGATTTCGACAGAGCTTTGTATTGGCTGCAAACAGGGGCACAGCCCTCCGATACCGTACGGAATATTTTATCGGACGAAGGGGTACTGATGAAAAAACACCTGCTGGGCGGTGTTACCAAAGGCGCTTTCGACGAAGCGGAAGCTGAAAAAAGATTTGAAGCCTGGAAAAACAACAAACAGCAGGCCGCACAATCGCTCAAGAGTAAAGATGCTGAAAAGCAACGCGCTGAAGAGAAAGCCAGACTGGATGCTGAAAAGGAAGTAAACAAAACACGTGCTGAAGCTTTGGCTAAGAAGAAGGCCGAAGAACAGGCTGCCAATGCTCCCGCTCCTGATGTGGAAGAAAGTGTTGAAGCTCCTGTAGAAGAAGTGAAGGTTGAGGCTCCGGTTGAAGAAGCTCCTGCAGCAGAAGTAAAAGAAGAAGCACCCGCAGCCGAAGAGAAGAAGGAAGATGCTGAATAAAAAATGACAACATACTACTAAGAAAAAGCCATCTCAACATGAGATGGCTTTTTCTTTGGCTGCCAACGGGGAGCAGCCCATTTAATATGTCAGGTTTATTCTTTGATGATTGGTTCGTACATGTCTGCTGCGGTGAGACCACAAAGTTCTTTCATTTTAATGCAGTATTCCAGCTTACCAAAATCTCCATCGGCATTGTTTGTACCGAAAGTGAATTTCAGTCCCGCATCTTTTGCTTTCTGAATAAAAGCCTGATTTGGGATCTTATACCGGTTGTTGATCTCCAACACTTTTCCTGTCGATACCATGGCTGCAATCACCTTATCCATGCGTGCCTCTGTCCAGAATGCATCATAACGGTCATTCATCACTTGCGGGAGGAAGGTGGGGTTTACATACACATCCATCGGTTCCTGCATCACATCTACGATCTTTTGTACGATCAGATCCATGTAGGCCTGCTCATCTTCTACAAACACTTCCTCGGGAATCCAGAGCCTTGTACGGCGTCCTTTGGTATCGGTAAATGTCATTGCATCGGTAAAAACATAATCGAACCGGTCGCGTACTTCTTTTGAGAAAGTTGAGGGCCATTCCCTGCCTTCACCCTGCATCGCCTGGATAAACGGTTGTCCCTTCATTGCTTCCAAATATTCCAGCACTTCTGCATCATTGGTAATGGGGAAGCCTATACCACAGTTTGGGGCCAGCGCGTAGTTTATACCCAGTTGTCTGGAGCGTGCTGAGGCCTGCTCTGCGGTTATTCCTTTGAGGTGCACGTGGTAATCGAGTACTGGGAAATTTTCCTGATGCAGTCGGATAACAGGGTCTGTTGTCTCATCTATGGCTTTCTCCAACTGTTTTGTAGCCTCACCGTTGTCGTTAAGAGGGGTTACAGAGATCGATTTTATTTCGATGGTACCCTCGTTGCTTCGTATCACAAAAGTTCCTGTAGAAAGTAATTGTGCTGCGTTTTCGGTCGTGCGGTAGGGTTGTGCCGGTTCGATATACTCCACCACGGGAAATTCGTTTAAAGATACCGTGATTGCTTTTCCATTTACACGGATTTGCAGGTCGAACCATTCATTGGTTTTTACGACAGATTTGGTGAGGTTGCGTACTGCCAGCAGGCTTCCAGTCTTCTTCCACCATTCTGAACTTTCGTTGTCGTTATTGATCGATACCTGATAACCTTTCACTCCTTCCTGATCGGTATGGAAGGCTATAGATCCTTTTCCACTGTCGACAGTGCGAGCCATGACATTGAGCTCGAAATTTGTATAGCTTCCTTTTTTCAGGGTGATTGATGCTTCCTCATTCAGGACGAGAAGCTGGTTTTTGAGGGTTACATTGCCCCGGCTTGTCCATTGGTCACTGTTTTCTCCCTGAAAGAGAGAGCGGGGCGATTGGTCGCCTGAACATGATTCCATTCCTGTCACAATCAGCAGGAGGAATAGCATGGGTAGCAGTATCTTTTTCATGATTTTTCTCTATCGTAATTAAAAAGTAAATAATAGTTCTACGGTAAATTTATCAGCATCCATTTCCTCATTTGCGGCAAATATCTGCATTTCGTGATTTACGAAGTACCATTCATAATCGAACCGAAGGATGGAAGAAAACTGTTTTTGGTTGAACCCGAAGCCAATTCCGGCTGTAAGACGGTTGACATCGAAACCGGCTTCATCCTTCCGTTCATCAATGGCGTCCCAACGAACGGCGGGCCTGATGAATTCAAACATCCTGCTCTGAATGGGTACATCACAGGCACCCTGCAGATACCAGGAGAGCATGTCGCTATGATGGATTGTTTTGCTCTTTTTCTGCATGATTTCTGTCTCAACCCTCCAGTTATCAGCCTTGTAACGCAGGTCAGCTCCATAAAAAACAAAGTGCGTAGTGTCGTTGTTCGGGTAATCATATACTTTGGCAGTAAAGCGCAGACCTTTCATATTTCCCAACTCCACGCGTCCACCGGAAGATAGACTGTTTTTCCACACAGGATTATTGATGGTGTTGCCATTATAAAATCCTGCCTCAATTGTTACCGGCACCATGCCGGCGTCGAATGCATATTTTCCGTGTATACCCAGATCGCGCGTACTCAAAAAATATTTTCCGAGAAAGGCGCGGTTGGCAAACATCATTTCAGAAGGGCTTACGATATAGGAGTTGAACAGCGGGATGCTGGTTTGTCCCAATGTCAGGGAGAGTCCGTCCACTGGTTTCAGGGTACCGCTTAGATCCAGGACACTGAACTTCCCCTCGTTGCTTAGTTCTACCTGTACCCTGTAAGAGGAAAAGGTGTTGATGTTACCCCGTACACCAACGCGTGAGTTTCGCACGGAGAACCGCGACATGCCGGTATCTGTCGCGCGCTCAAACTTGTTTTTCAAGGAGCCGTCGACCTTGAAATTAGGATAGTTCACACTGTCGGTGTCCTGCGCAGATAATGAAAATAAGCAAACAGATAAAAAAGAAAGAAATGACCATAAATGTAACGTCCGCATAGTCTGTAAAGTAAAAGTTGTATTTAATAAATCAATTCGGGTTGAGTGGGCAACGATCAATGGGTAAAAAACTGTTCAAAGTTGTCGGAATATTCAATGCCGAAGGTGCTGTCGGGTTTCTCGTAGATAAAGTAGTAATATAAGCCGGGGAGCTCTTTTGCAACCTCTTTCGACCGTTCCATGCCCATGGCCATGAATGCTGTCGCATAGGCATCGGCCGTCATGCAGTCATCGGCAATCACCGTCGCTCCCAGGATATCCTGCTGCGAAGGGTAACCGGTGTGCGGATCAATGGTGTGGGCATACTTTTTACCATCTTTCACATAATAATTACGGTAGTTGCCAGAGGTTGCCATCGCCTTGTTGCAGAGTGAAAGTATCACTTGCAGTTCGTGTTGCATACCGAGGGGATCGTCAATGGGTTTATCCACACCGATGCGCCAGCACTCTCCTTTATCATTCACCCCGTTGGCAGTGATCTCACCGCCGATTTCCACCATGTAGTTTTCCACGCCATACCGCTCCAGCAGATCGGCAATCACATCACAGGCGTAGCCTTTGGCTATGGCTGATGTGTTCAGGGTCACCCGCGGATCGGTTTTGATGATCTCTCCATCCTCATTCATCGATATTTTCTCAAATCCTACAAACATCTTCAGGCTGTCGATGATTTGCGGGGTGATGCTGTCCATATTTTGAAATCCGAATCCCCAGGCGTTGATCAACGGGGAGGCGGTGATATCAAATTTGCCACCCGAGCGGCGGGATACCTCCATCGATTTCCGGAATACTTTGATAAACAACGAGTCCGGCTTGACATGCTCGTTGCGGTTGATCTTTGTGATGATGGAGTTGTCCATGAAGGGATTCAGCGACAGATTAAACCGGTTAAATTCGGCCACAATTTCCTCTTTCAACGACCTGGAGAAGGCGTATTTGATGTGGTATCCCGTGGCGAATATTTCTCCCTGGTCCTGATGGTAAGTGTATTCTTTTTTACCAGAGCTGCAGGAAGCAAGCAATGCAAGCAAAAAAGCCAGGAACGATATGTTCAGGTTGTTTGTTCTCATGTGAAAATACAGTTTATTCTAAGATGAAGAGATGTTGCCATTCTCTATATTGGATTGATCAGATATCTTCCTCAATCCGATAAAAGTTCCTTTCGGAAGAATTTCTGGAAATAAGTTCACCCAAAAAACCGGCAAGGAAAAGCAATGTACCCAGGATCATTGTGGTGAGTGAGATATAAAAATAAGGAGACTCCGTTACCAAACGGTAAGGGTTGCCGTGATGCATATCGTACAGCTTCATCGCACCGACCACTATGATGGCAACAAGACCAAACAGGAACATCACGCTGCCCCAAAGTCCGAAGAAATGCATCGGTTTTTTCCCAAACCTGTTCAGGAACCAGAGTGTCATCAGATCAAGGTAGCCGTTGATAAAACGGTCGGCACCAAACTTGCTCTTTCCATATTTCCTTGCCTGATGATGCACCACCTTTTCCCCGATTTTAGAAAATCCCGCATTCTTTGCCAGCACGGGAATATACCGGTGCATATCATTATAGATTTCGATGCTTTTTGCCAGCGATTTACTGTAAGCTTTCAGTCCACAGTTAAAGTCGTGTATCTTTATTCCCGAAACCTTGCGGGCAGTTGCGTTGAAGAGCTTCGAAGGAAGATTCTTGGTCAGCCTGTCATCGTATCTTTTCTTCTTCCATCCCGATACCAGGTCATAGCCCTCTTCCATGATCATGCGGTAGAGTTCCGGAATTTCATCGGGACTGTCCTGCAGGTCGGCATCCATGGTGATAATTACATTTCCCTGAGCCTTTTGAAAGGCACAATGTAGGGCGGGCGACTTGCCGTAATTACGGCGGAATTTAATGGCTTTCACCCGGCCAGATTCCATGCTGAGTTCTTTGATGATCTCCCAGGAGCGGTCGTTACTTCCATCATCCATGAAAATGATTTCGTATGAATAACCATTTTCCTGCATGACACGCTGAATCCAGTTGTGCAATTCCTTCAGCGACTCTTCCTCATTGTACAACGGTATGACAACAGATATATCCATCAATCAATAATTATATGTTTTGTTGCTGTTTGTAGCGTATGGCCAGCGGGACAACGAACAACGAAAGAAACAACCCCAGAAAGACGTCTGCCATGATTACGTTGCTAAATACATAGTCGAACGGGGAGGGGAGGGGTTGTTCGCTGAGCTGGGTGACAAGCATTTTACTGATGTTGATTGTTTCCGCCAGTTCGATCATGCTTTCGAACAGATTGGCAATGAAGGTTGTGTCAATCCATTGTACATGTATAAAAACGACAATCGATTCGAGGATGGAAGCAAAAAAGAAGAGTAGAATGGAAAATTGAACGCCATGCCAGTAACTCATTTTCCCCTCCTGCAATCCCTGATTATATTTTACCAGGAATACGAACAGCAGGATGGGTGTGCCGATGCTGAGCAACGTCCCCAAAAAATTAAGTGCCGGATATTTTACTCCGATCACCACGAAAAGGTATTTAAATACCCAAAAAAGCCCGAGAAAAATGCCGGCGTACATCGCATAATTCAATAGCTGACTCTTATCTTGTTTCATCGATTTCACTTTATGGTACAAAAGTAATCATAAATATGCAAAAATGAGAAAAAAGTATCGCGGAGAGCTCAGCGCTATTTATCGATATCAGATCCCGGAGCTGCGGGGAGGTTGTAAACACCCTCAATCAGGATCTCCCGATCGGGTACATCACTGAGTATCTCCACGTAATTTCCCGACCGCATTCCGGTAATCACCTCAAGAGGCTTGAAATAGTAGTCGTCACCCTCTCTTTTTGCCAGCATATAAATCCGCTCCGTTTCATCGGTAGTCTCCAATGAATGCTCCGGTATCCCTTTTCCGTTCTGTTCAGCCAGGATCACATCGGCCACCACGTACAGGTTGTGAATAAATGCTTCAGCATGCTGTTCAAAATTGGCGATGCAGGTGATGGTTTTCTTTTCCGGATCGGTAGCCTTTCCTATCTGTGTGAGATGTGCACGGTATTTTTTTGCAGGATTGTCGGGATGATAAAATTCAACCGGCTGTCCTGTATCCAGTCTCGGTATATCCTTCTCATACAGGTCAAGCTGCAGGTACAGACTATTCAGATTAACCATTCTCATCAGGCTTTTATCGGGTGTGACATACTCTCCCGGCATACAATCTACCCGGATGATGTGTCCGCTGATTGGCGCAGTGATGTTTAGCAGCGGTTGAAGGTTCCCTTTTTCTACACTTTCCGGGTTCACGCCCAGAAGGAGCAGTCGCTGCTTCATTCCCTTATATCGGGCAGAGAGACCCTGATAAATACTTTCGGCCGCTACCAGTTCCCTTTTGGACGTGATGGTGTCGGCATAAAGAGCTTCCAGCCGTTCATATGCCAGTTTGGCCTCTCTGTATCTGGCACTGATGTCGATAAAGCTCTGCTGCAACTCCAAAAACTCGTTACTCTCCACGGTACAGAGCAGACTTCCTGTCGTTGTATAATCACCCGGTTCGCGGGAGATATGGCGAACTGTTCCTGAAAGGCGACTGCCGACTTGTGCCTGTCCATTTACCGAGGAGATGATGCGCCCGTTCACCCTCAATCTTCCGGAGAAAGGCAGACTCCGAAGGGTATCCAGCTGCATACCCATTGCTTCAAACTGTGCCCCTGTGACATGAATCCATGCAGAATCGTTTTTTGTAGCCGGTTGTGTGTCGGCTCTCTGCGATGATCTGCCTCCACATGCGCTAAGCAGCATCACGATGCCCAGGGAGAGTATTATGTTTTTCCTTCTCATCAGAACAGATATTTTTTATTGCGTTTGTCGTCCATGAAATATCCATATAATAATGGCAATACGATCATTGTAAGGAAAGTTGATGTGATCAGACCGCCAATCACAACCGTTGCCAAAGGACGTTGCACCTCGGCTCCGGCAGAGGTTGAGACTGCCATGGGAAGAAACCCAAGCGCAGCTGCCGATGCGGTTAGTATAACCGGACGTAGCCGGCCCATGGACCCCTGGATGATCAGGTCGTGCATCTTCATGTTGGGATGTGATTCGCGCAACTCCTTAAAATGTTCAATCAGCACAATGCCGTTGAGCACAGCCACGCCGAAGAGAGCGATAAACCCAACACCGGCAGAGATGCTGAAAGGCATTCCCCTCATCCAGAGAGCCAGTACGCCCCCCACTACGGAGAGAGGGATGGCTGAAAAAATGATCAGTGACTCTTTGATGGAGCTGAATGCAAAGTTCAACAAGAGGAATATGAGTGCCAGCGCAATAGGGATCACGACGATAAGACGGGACGCTGCGTTGGTCAGGTTTTGATACTGGCCTCCATATTCCAGATAATATCCCGGCTGAAGATTTACTTTTTCTTCCACGGTCTGTTGAATATCCTTCACGACCGACTGCAGGTCTCTGTTTCGCACGTTCACACTTACCACCACGCGTCTGCGGGTATTGTCGCGTGATATCTTTGCCGGACCGGTACTGTATGCGATCTCGGCCAACTCACTCAATCTTATCTGATTTCCATCGGGCAGCTTCACAAACATCTGTCGGATGTTTTCGATATCCTGTCTGAAATCATCCCTGAAGCGCACGACAAGATCGAAGCGACGTTCCTGTTCAAAAATGATTCCGGTTGCCTCACCACCAAAAGCCATCCGCAAATATTGATTCAGTGTGGCGATGGAAACGCCATAATAGGCCAGCTTATCCCGTTTGTAGGATACCCGCATCTGCGGAAGGCCGGCCGTTTTCTCCACGATCACATCGGCAGCTCCGGGAATAGTCTCTGCAAGACGACCTATCTCAACCGCTTTGTCGGCCAGATAATCGAGATCTTCACCAAATACCTTGATGGCAATATCAGAACGAACACCTGTAACCAGTTCATTGAAACGCATTTCAATAGGTTGGGTGAACTCATACTCAATGCCAGGAAAGACGGAAAGTGCCTCTTTGAATTGATCGGCCAGTTCTTCCTTGCTTTTGGCATTGACCCATTTCTTCTTCGGATGCAAACGGATGATCATGTCTATTTCTTCCATCGACATGGGATCTGTGGGCACCTCTGCGGCACCGATGCGGCTCACAATCTGGTCCACCTCAACAAAATTCTCTTTCAAAATGCGTTCCATCCGGGTCGTCATTTCGATGGTCTTCTCCAATGATGTCCCCGTCTTCAATACGGGTTGTATTACAAAGTCACCTTCGTCGAGCGTTGGAGTGAATTCGGCTCCCAGCCTGGGAAAGATAATCACTGCCGATGCCAGCAGGGCTGCAGACAGGATCAGGATTGCTTTTTTATGTTGGCAGGCCCACTGAATAGATGGATGATAGGTCTTATAGGCAAGTTTCATCAACCTCGACTGATTGTTCCTGTTCTCCTCTTTCGGCTTCATGAAGAGCGCCGAAGCCACCGGAAGCCAGGTCATGCCAAAGATGGATGCTCCTATTACGGCGAAACTAAATGTCAGCGCCATGGGACGAAACATTTTTCCCTCCACGCCCGACAGCGTCAGAATAGGCAGGAAAACAATCAGGATGATCAGCTGTCCGAAGATGGCGGAGTTCATCATTTTGGATGTGGCATCCATCGTGATTTGGTTGATGAAGGGATGTCTTTGCCCGGCAGGCAACTGTCTGAGCATGCCATAATTTCTGTTCAGCTGAAGTGCCACAAACTCGGCAACGATCACGCCGCCATCGATGATAATACCAAAGTCCAGTGCACCCAGGCTCATCAGGTTTGCATCAATCCTGAAGAGATACATCATGGAGAGCGTGAACAGCAGCGAAAGCGGTATGATGGAGGCGATGATCAATGCTGTGCGTATATTTCCCAGAATGAGCACCACGATGATGATGACGATCAGAATGCCGATAAGCAGGTTTTCGAGAATGGTAAACGTAGTCCGTCCGATCAGTTCGCTTCGGTCGACGATGGGATTAATGAAAACTCCTTCCGGCAGTGATTGCTGTACTTCTTCCACGCGTGCTTTCACCGCTCTGATAACTGATTGTGAATCGGCATCCTTCAGCATCATTACCTGTCCCATCACCTTTTCTCCTTCTCCATTGGCGGTGATTGCACCAAACCGAGTCGCATGTCCAAACTGCACGGTGGCAATGTCGCGGATGAGCACTGGTGTACCGTTCCGTGTTTTTATGACCACATTGCGGATATCATCCAGGGATTGGATGGATCCGTCTCCTCTGATAAAATAACTTTGGTTGTCCTTCTCAATATAGGATCCCCCGGATATGTCGTTGTTGTTTTTTAATGCATCAAACACCTCGAGTAGCGTGATGTCGAGGCTGTGCAGTATTTCCGGATTGATGGCAACTTCATACTGCTTCAGATAGCCTCCCCAGGTGTTTACCTCCACCACGCCGGTAATGCCGGAGAGTTGCCGTTTAACGATCCAGTCCTGCATGGTGCGGAGCTCCGCAATTGTGTAACGATCTTTCTGCTCTGGCTTCACATCGAGAATATACTGATAAATTTCTCCCAAACCGGTAGTCACCGGTCCCATGAAGGGTTTGCCAAAACCTTCCGGAATATTTTCAGATGCCTCTGTAATTTTCTCGGCAATCAGTTGCCGAGGCAGGTAGGTACCAAGTGACTCGTCGAAAACGATGGTCACCACGGAGAGTCCGAACTTCGAGACCGACCTGATCTCCTGAACACCAGGCAGATTAGCCATGACCAGTTCAACGGGCATGGTGATGTATTGTTCTACATCTTGTGTGGAAAGATTGGTGGATGTGGTGATTACCTGCACCTGGTTGTTGGTGATATCGGGAACGGCGCCCACAGAGAGGCGTGATACAGAGAAAAGCCCGAAAATAATCACTGTAAGTACAAAAAGGATGATGACGAGCTTATGTGATACACTAAAATGGATGATTTTGTCTAACATTTTTCCGGTATATCAGATACTTATTCCTTGTTCTGCTACAAATATATGCTTTTTTACGGAATAAAAACGGTTCATTTCTGCCAATTTTCGATGTGCAGGTTGCTTTTTCAGTCCCGTTGACGTATTTTTGTTTTATCTTTGTCGACTAGATTGCCGAAAAAATATTTGAAACGAATCGCAACCATATCCGTTATTGCTTTTGCGAGCATGTTAATGCTGGCTCTCTCTGTTATTCCGCATCATCATCACAATGATGGGATGCCTTGCTTTCAGACTGGGCGGATGGAACATGATTGTGGCAAGCAACACGCGCACCATCATAACCCTGCATCGGATAACAGTCCTGAAAATTCAAACTGCGTTGTGCATACCAATTTTATTGCCCAACAAGCAGATTCCGGGGGGCGTTTCAAATCATTCTCACCCGCTCAAGCTGATAATCATTCATTTTATCCTGGCTTGTTTTTTTCTGTTTTGGCGGATTTCACCTTCTCGCTTTCGGATGAGAAACCGGATTATGGCGAGTTTATTTTTGCCTTTTCTTCTTTCGAAAACCACAACCCGATTGGGTTACGTGCTCCTCCTTATTTCTTTATCTGAGATTATTTTTTCAAATAATCACAATGTGGATTACCTGTTTTTGAGAATTGTGCTCAATAACGGATAGTCCTGCCATCCATTAATTCTTCATTTAGTTCATAATCCATTCAATCATTTATGAGAACAATTATTGTTTCTTTATTAATAGCCACAACTTTATTAATGCCGGGCTGTAACGAAAATAAAGATCAGAATAAAAACGCAGGAGACGGATATGATCATTCTGCAACGGGTATTCACAATGACGATGTTGAAACCTCAACAAAACATATAGATGAAATACATTTTTCCAAAGTCCAGGCGGAAGCTGTCGGGTTAACTTTGGAGACAGTTTCACCGGGAACATTTCGGGAAGTCATTAAAACGAGTGGACAAATTCTTTCGTCACAGGGAGATGAAACCACCATCGCTTCTACAGCCAACGGAATTGTGTCGTTTGCCAATCGTTCAATTGCGATAGGGACAACAATTCGTGCCGGTGAAACAGTAGTCAGTGTTTCAGCACAAAGACTTCCCGACGGAGACCCTCTGGCAAAAGCAAAAGTGACATATGAAACAGCTCTGAAAGCGTTTCAACGGGCCGAAAATCTGGTGAAAGACCAGATTATTTCCGAGAAAGATTTTGAACAGGCGCGCTTATTTTACGAAAATGCCAAAACTGCCTATGAGGCACAGGCTTCAAATTATAATGCAGGTGGTGTAAGTGTGACTTCACCTCTCGGCGGGTATGTGAAAAATCTTTTTGTCAGTCAGGGCGATTTTGTTTCGGTGGGACAACCCATTGCTATGGTGTCACAAAACAGGAGGCTTCAACTTCGTGCTGAAGTACCCGAGACTCATTTCAAAAACATTCCATCCATTCAGGGTGCAAATTTTAAAATGGCATATGATGACCGGCTTTACAGGCTTTCCGATCTGAACGGGCGATTGCTCTCATTCGGAAAAGCATCGGACGGGCAGTCATTTTTTATACCGGTAACCTTTGAGTTTGACAATGTAGGCGACATTATACCGGGATCGTTTGCCGAAGTTTACCTGCTTTCTGTCCCACACGAAAATGTGATTTCAGTGCCTGTTTCTGCTATTACTGAAGAACAAGGTCTCTATTTCCTTTATATTCAGCTTGATGAAGAAGGATACAAAAAACAGGAGGTAACGTTGGGATTAAGTGACGGAGCACGTGTACAAGTAATTGATGGATTAAAACAGGGTGACAAAGTGGTCATTCATGGCGTGTATCAGATCAAATTGGCAGCAACTTCTTCGATAATGCCAGAAGCACACGCTCATTAATCTAAAATTGGTCAGGGAATTATGTTAAATAAGATAATTAAATTTTCATTAAATAACCGGATGGTTATTTTGGTGACATTAGTACTGCTGATGGTGGCAGGAATTTACACAGCCTCCAATATGGAAGTGGATGTCTTTCCCGATTTAAATGCACCTACAGTGGTTGTCATGACCGAAGCACAGGGAATGGCACCCGAAGAAGTGGAACGCCTGGTAACCTTTCCCGTGGAAACTGCCCTAAACGGGGCAACGGATGTAAGACGTGTCCGTTCTTCGTCTACCACCGGATTTTCGGTTGTCTGGGTAGAATTCGACTGGGGCACCGATATTTATATAGCAAGACAAATTGTTTCCGAGAAACTGGCAGTTGTAAAAGATGCTCTGCCTTCCAACGTGGGAAATCCCACCCTGGGTCCGCAATCCTCTATCATGGGCGAAGTAATGATTATCGGACTCACAGCCGACAGGACATCGATGCAGGATTTGCGTACGATTGCCGACTGGACAATCCGTCCCCGCCTGCTTTCCACCGGAGGTGTGGCACAGGTAACCGTGCTGGGTGGCGAAATCAAAGAATATCAGATTTTGCTTCATCCTGAAAAAATGAAGCATTACAATATACGACTTGACGAAGTGCTCAGCGTGGTGAAAGGAATGAATCAGAATGCGTCGGGCGGAGTGCTCAATGAATATGGGAACGAGTACATCATTCGCGGGATGCTCTCCACAAATAATCTGTCGGAATTGAAAAAATCGGTTGTGAAAATCGTAAATGACAGCCCCATACTCCTCGAAAGCATTGCAGAGGTAACGGTTGGCAACAAAGCGCCAAAATTAGGGACAGCCTCAGAAAGGGGTAAACCGGCCGTATTAATGACCGTCACAAAGCAGCCCGCAACCAGTACGATGGAGTTGACCGGTAAATTAGACCAGTCTATTGCCGAGCTTCAGATGGTTATGCCATCGGATGTGAAACTGTCGACAGATATTTTTCGTCAGTCCCGTTTTATTGAAAGCTCCATCAATAATGTGCAAAAATCATTGTTGGAAGGCGGTATTTTCGTGATTATCGTGCTTTTTATTTTTTTGATGAACACACGCACGACAATCATTTCACTTATCACGATTCCTATATCGCTCGTTGTGGCCATTCTTGTGCTAAAGTTGATGGGGTTGACAATCAATACAATGAGTCTTGGAGGTATGGCAATAGCCATTGGTTCACTTGTGGACGATGCCATTGTGGATGTCGAAAATATATTCAAAAGACTTCGTGAAAACCTGCAAAAACCAAAAGAGGAACAGCATACAGTTATGCAAGTAGTTTATCATGCTTCAAAAGAAGTGCGACTACCTATTCTCAATTCCACATTCATTATCATCGTAAGTTTCGTTCCGCTCTTTTTCCTGTCGGGAATGGAGGGACGGATGCTGGCTCCCCTCGGAATAGCTTTCATCGCGTCTTTGGTAGCATCTACAATCGTGGCACTAACGCTTACTCCCGTGCTAAGCAGTTACTTGCTTGGTAAAGAGAAAGCCAAAAATGGCAAGGTGGATGGGGAGCCGCTTATAGTGAGGTTTCTAAAGAAGTATTACGAAAAAGCATTACGCTGGACTTTACAAAACAAAAAAATGGTGCTTGGGGGGACGGGCGTCCTGCTGGTTATTACACTGATCATGTTCTTTACGCTCGGGCGGAGCTTTTTACCCCCCTTTAATGAGGGTTCTTTTACTATCAATGTGAGTACCCTGCCGGGAATCTCTCTCGAAGAATCGGACAAAATAGGACGAATGGCTGAAGAGATACTGCTTTCCATTCCCGAAGTACAGACAGTGGGGCGCAAGACAGGACGTGCAGAACTGGATGAACATGCCCTGGGTGTAAATGTATCTGAAATTGAAGCTCCCGTTATGTTGGATAAACGTTCTAAAGATGAGATTTTAGAAGAAATCCGCAAAAAAATGAAAGTGATCCCCGGGGCAAATATTGAAATAGGACAACCTATTTCACACCGACTCGATGCCATACTTTCCGGTACACGTTCAAATATTGCCATCAAACTATTCGGAACCGATTTAAACAGCATGTTCGAGTTGGGTAATAAGATTAAATCTTCCATTCAAGATGTGGAAGGAATCGTGGATTTAAATGTGGAGCAACAAGTGGAACGACCACAACTAAAAATAACCCCCAAACGGGAATTATTGGCAAGATACGGCATTTCTTTGCCTGAGTTCTCTGAAATTATCAGCGTCATGCTCGCAGGTGAGGTGGTCTCACAGGTATATGAAGGGAACCAGTCTTACGACCTTACGCTAAAAGTAAACGACGATAGTCGTAAATCGGCCGAACGCATTAAAAACCTTATTATTGATGCCAATGGACGGAAAATACTTTTGGGAAATATTGCGAATATCTTGTCTGTAACAGGGCCGAATACCATTAATCGTGAAAATGTATCCCGTAAAATTGTTATTTCGGCAAATGTAACAGGAGGTGACTTACGCGGAGCGGTAAACGAAATTCAGCAAATAATAGACCGCGAAATAGAATTGCCTGCAGGGTATCACATTGAGTATGGCGGACAGTTTGAGAGCGAACAAAGTGCATCGCGTACGTTGTTAATCACCTCCATTTTCTCTGTTTTGGCGATTTTTTTGTTATTATTTAATCAGTTCCGGAGCGTCACTCAGTCGACAGTTATTTTACTCAACCTGCCACTGGCGCTCATTGGTGGAATTTTTACCCTGTTCTTCACGGGTGGAAATATCAGTATTCCGGCCATCATCGGTTTTATTTCGCTTTTCGGGATTGCCACGAGAAATGGCATGTTGCTGATATCACGCTACAATGATTTGCAGAATGAAGGATTATCGGTACGTGAAAGTGTGATGCGTGGCTCGTTGGATCGTTTGAACCCGATATTGATGACCGCGCTCACTACGGCACTTGCACTGATACCCCTTGCCGTGGGAGGAGGTTTACCTGGTAACGAAATTCAAAGTCCCATGGCAAAAGTTATTCTGGGGGGCTTACTGACTTCTACATTGCTCAATGGATTCATTATTCCAATCATTTACGTACTGACGAACAAGAAAATTGTAAAAGAGGTTATTAAAGACGACGAAATAACAGAACAATAATATGAGAACAAAATATTTTTTAATAGGCATATTATCTTTTTGCCAGAACTTGTTGCTTTTTTCTCAAAACAACCTGGATGAGGTGTTGTATTCAATCGAAAAAAACAATACAACATTGAAGGCACTTCGTCAGAGTGCCGAAGCACAAAAATTAGAGAATAAGACAGGCATTTATCTGCCCAATCCCGAAGTTGACTTTGGGTACCTTTGGGGTACTCCGGCGCCGATAGGTAACCGTACGGATATCAATGCAGTGCAAAGGTTTGACATTCCCACTATTTCGGGAATGAAAAGCCGTCTTGCCGACAAACAAAATATTTCAGTGGAATGGCAGTTTAAATCCGAGCGGATGAATATCTTGCTTGAAGTAAAGCAACTTTGTATGGATTTGATTTTTTATAATTCCCTAAAACGCGAATTTGTGATGCGGTTATCACACGCGCAAAGTATTGCCGATATTTACGAAAAACGACTTGCAGGTGGAGATGCCAGTCGGCTGGAATATAACAAAGCGCAATTAAATCTCGTGACCGTTCAAGGTGAGTTGTCGCGGGTGGAAGTAGAGCGCGGTGTGCTGCTTTCGGAACTTAAACGTTTAAACGGAGGCATGGAAATAGTGCTGCCGGATGATCATTTTGAGCCGACCCTTCTTCCGCCTTCTTTTGAAGACTGGTATACTCTGGCAGAACAGAAGAACCCGGTACTTGCCTATGTAAAGCAGGAAACAGAGGTAAGTAAAAGTCTTTTGAAAGTGAACAGGGCGAAAGGTTTGCCTTCATTTTCGGCAGGTTATACAAGCGAGAAAATTGTGGGTGAGCATTTTCAGGGAATAAAAATCGGTGTAACCATTCCCTTGTGGGAAAATAAAAACCGCGTGGCACAGGCAAAGGCGTCTGTGCTTGCTACCGAGGCTCGCCTGATTGATGGCAGGCAAAAGTTTTATAGCCGGGTGAAAAATCAGTATGAGCGTGCTGTGGGGTTGCAGGCCATTGCCCAAAAATACCGGAACCTGCGCAACAGTTCCAATAGCGCTGAATTGCTGAAAAAAGCGCTCGATGCGGGCGAGATTTCGTTGCTCAATTATCTGACAGAACTTGGAATGTATTATAATATGGCCAATCTTACACTGGAGGCCGAGCGTGATTATCAAAAAGCGGTAACAGAGCTTTTGGCTGTAGAATTGTAGTGTTGAATTTAGTCGAGAGGGTAACTGATAAAACAATTTGAAACCATGCTTTGTGTGTACATTGTGTGTACACACAAAAAAACGGTTTCAAAGAAATTCCTGAAACCGTTTGTGGGAGTGGTAGCGAGAGGGGGGCATGATCCCCCGACCTCATGATTATGAATCATGCGCTCTAACCAACTGAGCTATCTCGCCATTAAAATTATACGTTTTATTGGAAGTTTATTTCCAAATTCGAGGGGCAAAAGTAGTATATCTTTTTGAATTCTGCAACTACAAAAAGCAAAAATGTGGGCAAAAATCAGGAAAGATAATTCTGGTAATCGGAAAACCAAATTTATAGGAAGGAAATAAAAGTGAATCTGCACGGCTAAATAGCATTAGTCGCCATAAAATTGTAATTTTGCGGTATAAATATGCGTATATCGTAACTTACAAATAGAATAACGTGATCTATCCCGATAATTTTGAACAGAAAATAGAATTCAACAAAGTGCGGCAACTGATTTCCGAGCGGTGTCTAAGTGCACTGGGACGAGAGAAGGTGGAGGAGATGCACTTTTCTGCTTCTTTTGATGAGATCCGTACGCTGCTGTTCCATACCGAAGAGTTTGTCCGCATCAGGGAGCAAGAGGATGCTTTTCCGGCAGATCATTTCTACGATTTGCGGCCGGTGCTGCGACGCGTGCGTGTGGCAGGTTCGTGGATAGACCAGGGTGCACTCTTCGAGCTGAGGCGTTCATTGCAGACCATCAACGGTATTGTGTCGTTCCTGCGTCGCGATGAAGACAAAACACCCCGATATCCGCATTTGCTTGCGTTGGCGGGGCATGTGGTGACCTTCCCGGAGATCACCAAAAAGATAGATAACCTGCTGGATGCGTTTGGACAGATGAAGGATAATGCTTCTGCCCGTCTGTCGGAGATACGGCGTGAACTGACTTCCACCGCGAACGGCATCTCCAGAAGCCTCAATGCAATCCTGCGCAAAGCGCAGGCCGACGGGTTTGTGGAAAAGGATGTGGCGCCAAGCATGCGTGACGGACGCCTGGTGATTCCGGTGAACCCTTCCTTCAAACGAAAGATCAAGGGGATCGTACACGACGAATCGGCATCGGGCAAGACAGTCTTTATTGAACCTTCCGAAGTGGTGGAGGCCAACAACCGCATCAGGGAACTGGAGAGCGACGAACGACGCGAAATTATCCGCATACTGGTCGACTTTACCGACTATCTGCGTCCCTTTCTGCCGGATTTGCTGGAGTCGTATGAGTTCCT
>DFYK01000101.1 GCA_002383605.1 Proteiniphilum sp. UBA4084
AGTTTGTAGCCTGGATACTCCGTGGTTTGCGCATCATCCCGGTGTTCAGGATACGCGACGGGAAGGATAATCTGGAAAAAAACAGAGATATTTTTGAATCTGCAGCCCGTATTCTGAAAAAAGGCAATCCCATCGCGCTGTTTCCGGAGGGAAGACACAACCCAAAACAGTCGCTGCTCCCCATTCAAAAAGCTGCTCCACGCATCGTGCTGCCCACCGAGGCCTCCCGTGCGTTTGAACTCAACAGCCAGATCGTACCGGTATCCATTTATTATCGCGACCTCTTCGGCTTCCTTTCCGATGCCTATGTGACTTTTGGAACCCCCATTGAGGTCTCGAAATACAAGGAGGTCTATGAAGAAAACCCGGGTCTGGCAGTCAACCAGCTTCGGCAAGAGCTGGAAAGAAGTCTCAAATCGATGGTCGTGGATATATGGAACGATGAATTTTACGATGAATACCGTCATGCCATCGACTGGAACGGAGACAAAATTGCAAAAGAGAAATTTCCCGACAAAAAAGATGGTTTCCTGCAATCATCCCTGCATATCGTAAGGAGTTTAGACGAACTGTACGAAAATGACCGGCCTGCATTCGATAGCCGGATAGCCGGTTTCAGTGAAGCTTACAAAATTTTGAAGGAGCATGGCCTTAACACAAAGGACCGACTGTGGAACACGTCCGGTAATTTGAACCTTTTCACCCGTTTTAAAGCGCTTGTGCTTACATCTCCAGTGATGCTTTTCGGGTTTCTGAATGGTATCTTCCCGCTGCTGCTCAATAAAAAACTGCTCACCCTTTTTAAGGATAAACAGTTTGTTCCCTCTGTAAGATATGCTTCCGGACTTATCTTCGTCCCCCTGTTCGATCTTATGCAATCGCTTATCCTGGGTGCTGTGACAAAGGACTGGCTGCTGGCAGTGATCTATTTTCTCGTAATGCCGGCTACTTTTTATTTTGCCCTATACTGGCGCAAATGGTGGAAATCGGCCCTGAGAGACAGGAAGGCAGCCCGGTTCAGAAAGCAATATCCCCTGTTGTGGGAACAGGTTGTGAAGCTTACCGCTCTTTCAGATAAAAGGTGATCTTTTTTGCTTTCACCAGTTCATCGTGACTGTCTTTCTGATCTTATTCTTTTAATTTTTGCACAATCGCCTCCACGGCTGCCGGCAGCCCGTCGGCATTTTTTCCGCCGGCTGTTGCAAAATAGGGTTGTCCGCCACCGCCACCCTGAATGAGTTTGGCCGCTTCGCGCACCATGTTGCCGGCATGAAATCCTGCTGCTACCAGGTCGTCGCTCAGCATGACCGTGAGAGTTGGTTTATCGTTTGTGGCTGTACCGGCGACGAAGAACATCTTTTCGGGGAACTCTCCTTTCAGTTGAAAGGCGATATCTTTTACCACATCGGGAGCCCCTATCGGCAACATCACACGGAAGAGATTGATGCCGTTCACCTGTTCTTTTCTTTCAATAATCCGCTGTTTCAGCTGCACAGTTTTTTCTTTCACATAGCCTTGCAGCTCCTTTTTCATTTCATCGTTGTCCGCAATGAGCCTGTGTACTCCCTGCATGATGTCGGGCACATTGTTGAGCATATTCCTGATCTCCAGCAAAGCATCTTCTTTCGCATAGAGGTATTCCTCGCACACCTTGGCCGTAACGGCTTCAATGCGTCGCACACCTGCCGAGATGGCACTCTCGCTCACAATGCGGAAGGTGCCGATGCGGCCGGTGGAAGAAATATGGGTCCCTCCGCAGAGTTCAATGGACGAGCCAAAACGCACGGTACGCACATCGTCGCCATACTTTTCCCCAAAAAGTGCCATCGCTCCCTGGGCCTTGGCTTCTTCAACCGGCACGTGGCGATGTTCCTCGATGAGGAAATTGCTCCTTATTTTGGCAGTAACTGCTCTCTCTACCGCACGAATCTCTTCGGGGGTCATCTTCTGAAAATGGGAGAAGTCGAACCGCAGCACCTCGGGTGATACATAGGATCCTTTTTGTTCGACATGATTGCCCAGCACCTCACGCAACGCTTCGTGCATCAGGTGGGTGGCGGAGTGATTGCACTCGGTTGCCGTTCTTTTATCCTCGTCAATTTTTACAGTAAAGATACCAGCCGTGTTCCCGGGCAGTTTGTCGGTAAGGTGTACAGCCAGGTTATTCTCCCGTTTGGTATCAAACACCTCAATTTTGTTGCCTTCCTCGGTAATCAGCCAGCCCGTGTCACCTACCTGTCCCCCCATCTCCGCATAGAAGGGAGAGCGGGAAAGGACAATCTGATAAAATTTCCTGTTTTTCTGTTTCACCTCTCGGTAACGGAGAATACGCGCCGTACCTTCTGTCTCGTCGTAGCCGGTGAATTCCGGTTCCCCGTCGTGAACCTTTGTCCAGTCGCCCGTCTCCACGGCAGCTGCATTGCGGGCACGTTCCTTCTGTTGCTGCATCTCGGCATTGAAGGCTGCCACATCCACCTGCATGCCATGTTCCCGGAGAATCAGTTCGGTGAGGTCGAGCGGAAACCCGAACGTATCATAGAGCTGGAAGGCTACCACGCCGCTTAGTACGCCCCCCTCTTTTGTGGGCATATTTTTTTCCAGCAGTTTGATGCCAGTCTCCAGGGTACGCAGGAAAGATTCCTCCTCCTCCTTCATCACTTTTCCGATAAGCGTCTGTTGGGCATGCAGTTCGGGATAAGCTTCCCCCATCACATCAATCAGTGTGGGGATAAGGCGGTACATAAACGACTCATGCATACCCAGGAAGGTGTAGCCATAACGTACTGCCCGGCGTAGAATGCGGCGGATCACGTAGCCTGCCTTGGCATTCGACGGCAGCTGTCCGTCGGTAATGGAAAAAGCGATGGTACGCAGGTGGTCGGCAATGACCCGCATGGCAATATCTTTTTTGGTATCAGCACCATATTGGGCGTTGCTGATCTCTCCTATCTTCAGGATGATCGGCTGAAACAGGTCGGTGTCGTAGTTAGACAGCTTACCCTGCACCGCCATGCAGAGGCGCTCGAATCCCATGCCGGTGTCGATTACCTTTGCCGGTAACGGCTCCAGCGAGCCGTCGGCCTTGCGGTTATATTGCATAAAGACCAGGTTCCATATCTCGATGACCTGGGGGTGGCTTTGGTTCACCAGCGTAAGGCCGTCAATTTTAGACCGTTCGCTTTCGGGCCGTATATCTATATGAATCTCTGAGCAAGGGCCGCAGGGACCGGTATCGCCCATCTCCCAGAAATTATCTTTCTTGTTTCCGTTTATGATACGCCCTTTGGGGAGAAAAGCCTCCCAGTAGGAAGCAGCCTCATCGTCCCGCTCCAGCTTTTCATCGGCCGCACCCTCGAACACAGTAACATAAAGGCGTTCCTTGTCCAGCGCGAGCACCTCCGTCAGGTATTCCCATGCCCAGGCAATTGCCTCCTTTTTGAAGTAGTCACCAAAAGACCAGTTACCCAGCATCTCGAACATGGTGTGGTGGTATGTATCGTGTCCCACTTCCTCCAAGTCGTTGTGCTTCCCGCTCACGCGCAGGCATTTCTGTGAATCGGCCACCCGCGGGTATTTCACCGGGGCGTTTCCCAGGATTATATCTTTGAACTGGTTCATGCCGGCATTGGTGAACATCAGCGTGGGGTCATCCTTGATCACCATTGGCGCCGAGGGCACTATGTGGTGTTCTTTCGTCTGAAAGAAGTCTTTAAACGACTGGCGAATCTCTTTGGAGGTCATCATACAAATAATTTCTTTGCGCTTTATCTTATATTTGAAAGAAACTGCAAAAATACGGGAAAAACTTCGTATCCCCAAGTGTATGAACAAAAACCACGACAGCCCCTGGTCGCCGTGATGATACACACAACAACCCGGGTTTGCCGTTCGCCAAAAATTGAATTCTACAAACAATTCAATTAAATTCGCATTTGATGCCTGACACTGCCGACAAAAAAATTTGTCGTTTCTCCCGGAAAACAGTATTTTTGAGAAGTACTATCACTGACTGCTGACTGCTGAAAAACTAAAATTATGGGCAAACGAAAAAAACCGATCCGGTTCGACGAGAAGCGACTCTACTACTCCATCCAGGAAGTAGCCGATCATTTCGCGGTAAATGTATCCCTGCTGCGTTTTTGGGAGAAAGAGTTTGAGAACATCCACCCCAAAAAAACGGCAGGTGGCACCCGCCAGTATACGCGAGACAATATCCGGGAGCTGGAGATCGTATACCATCTTGTGAAAGAGAAGGGGATGACGCTGGAAGGTGCACGACAAACCCTGAAATCGAACAAGGATGACCAGACAAAGCGGGCGGAGGCAGTGACAAGGCTCACAGAGATTAAAAAGGAACTGCTGCTGCTCGAGGAGGAGTTTGATCAGCTCCACACACAGCAGAAATATGTAAAACACGCCACAGAAGAATAAAGTATGAGAAAATTTTATTTGCTGCTGTATATTCTCCTTTCTGCAATGATCAATGCCCAAGGCGGGACACCAGTTAGAACAGGTGCAGAAATTACCGATGCTTATTTCCCCCTGTTAAAAGGGAAACGCATAGCGGTGATGACCAACCAGACTGGCATGGCAGGTGATGAGCACCTGGTGGATATGCTGATCAGAAACCATTTCAATGTAGTGGGAATTTTCTCTCCCGAACACGGATTTCGGGGTACGGCCGACGCCGGGGAACATGTAGCCAGCTCGGTGGATCGGAAAACAGGTATCCCCATCTGGTCGCTCTACGGAAGTGGAAGCGGAAGCGGTAAGCCTGCCGCCGACAAAATGAAACAGTTCGATTTGCTGCTGTTCGACCTGCAGGATGTGGGGCTCCGGTTTTATACCTATTATGCAAGTATGGCCCGGCTGATGGATGCCTGCGCTGAACACGGTAAAAAGATAATTGTACTGGACCGCCCCAACCCAAACGGGATGTATGTGGATGGACCCATCCTCGATATGAAACACAAGTCGGGTGTCGGGTGGCTTCCCATCCCCGTGGTGCATGGCATGACGCTGGGAGAACTGGCGTTGATGATCAACGGAGAAAAATGGCTGCCCGGTGGCCGGGTATGCGATGTAACGGTTATACCCTGCGAGAATTATACACATCAGACCCGCTACAACTTGCCGGTTGCTCCCTCCCCCAACCTGCCCAACAATCATGCAATCTATCTTTACCCCTCCACCTGCCTGTTTGAAGGTACGGTGATGAGCCTGGGCAGAGGTACCTCCTTCCCGTTTGAGGTGTACGGACATCCCAATTACAAAGGCTCCGGCTTTACCTTTACACCCCGCAGCATGCCGGGTGCCAAGAATCCGCCATTGCTCAATCAACCATGCTATGGCGTGGATCTGCGCGCGTTACCCGACGAACAGATTATTCAAAACGGCTTCGACCTCTCCCATGTGATCGATGCATACCACAACCTGAACATGGGCGACAAGTTTTTTACCTCATTTTTTGAGAAGCTGGTCGGCGTGGACTATATCCGCAAAGAGATCATCGCCGGAAAGACGGCAGAGGAGATCAAGGCAAAATGGTTTTGCGACGTGGTAAAATTTAAACAGCAACGCAAACCCTACCTGCTGTATCAGGAATAAACCTATCCAAATATGTTCAGCAATAAAATTATGCGCTTTGATGTGCATTTTTTGTATTTTTGCATCTTCAATTTTATAATAATCAAACGAGTCAGGGTTTCATTTAGAAATCCTGAGATATTCCGCTGTTCATATGGATATTGCAAGCAAATACAACCCCGCTGAGGTAGAAAACAAATGGTACCAGTATTGGATGGAGAACAAGCTGTTCCATTCCGAACCCGATGGACGTGAGCCCTACACCATTGTCATTCCGCCTCCCAACGTCACGGGGGTGCTGCACATGGGACATATGCTCAACAACACCATCCAGGATGTGCTGGTGCGCCGTGCCCGCATGCTGGGTAAAAATGCATGCTGGGTCCCGGGTACCGACCATGCCTCCATCGCCACCGAAGCCAAGGTGGTGAACAAGCTGGCTTCACAGGGAATCAAGAAAAGCGACCTCACCCGGGAGGAATTTCTGAAACATGCATGGGACTGGACACACGAGCATGGTGGCATCATTTTGCAGCAGCTGAAGAAGCTGGGAGCGTCGTGCGACTGGGACAGAACAGCTTTCACCATGGACGAGGTCCGTTCGGAGAGTGTATTGAAAGTATTTTGTGATCTGTACGAAAAAGGATCGATATACCGGGGTGTGCGGATGGTCAACTGGGATCCAAAGGCACTTACGGCACTGTCTGATGAAGAGGTGATCCACAAGGAGGTCCACGGGAAACTCTATTATCTCAGATACAGGATTGAGGACGATTCCTCAGGTGCCTATGCCGTGGTGGCTACCACGCGACCCGAAACCATCATGGGCGATACGGCGATGTGCATCAACCCGAATGACCCGAAGAATGCACACCTGAAAGGGAAAAAAGTGATCGTGCCCCTGATAAACAGGGTTATCCCGGTGATTGAGGATGAATATGTGGACATAGAGTTCGGTACCGGCTGCCTGAAGGTGACACCGGCCCATGATGTGAACGACTATATGCTGGGTGAGAAGTACAACCTCCCCTCCATCGATATTTTCAATCCCGACGGCACGCTGAATGAACACGGGGAGATGTATGCCGGCATGGACCGCTTTGCCGCACGCACACAGATTGAAAAGGATCTGGAGGCTGCCGGGCTGATGGAGAAAACGGAGCCCTACACCAACAAGGTTGGATTCTCGGAGCGGACCAGCGAAGCCATTGAGCCGAAGCTCTCCATGCAATGGTTCCTGAAGATGGAAGAGCTGGCCAAGCCGGCTGCCGAAGCAGTGGAGAACGATACCATCCGCTTCTATCCGGAGAAATACAAGAACACCTACCGCCATTGGATGGAAAACATCAAGGACTGGTGCATCAGCCGTCAACTCTGGTGGGGACATCAGATACCGGCCTACTTCCTGCCACAAGGAGGTTACGTGGTGGCGATGAGCAAAGAGGAGGCATTTGAAAAGGCAAAGAAACAGGTGGATTATCCCCTCACGATCGATGAGCTGAAGCAGGATGAGGATGTACTGGATACCTGGTTTTCATCCTGGTTATGGCCGATCTCGGTCTTCGATGGCATCAATCAACCCGATAACAAGGACATCAGCTACTACTACCCGACCAGCGACCTGGTTACCGGTCCCGATATCATCTTCTTCTGGGTGGCCCGCATGATCATGTCGGGATATGCATATCGTCAGGAACCCTGTTTCCGCAATGTCTATTTCACAGGTATCGTCCGGGATAAACTGGGCAGAAAGATGTCGAAACAACTCGGCAACTCACCTGACCCCATTGAGCTGATGGATCAGTACGGTGCCGACGGCGTACGCATGGGTATGCTGCTCTCTTCCGCAGCAGGAAATGACCTGCTCTTCGATGAAACGCTCTGCGAGCAGGGGCGTAATTTCAACAACAAGATATGGAATGCTTTCCGCCTGATCAAAGGCTGGGAGACCGACGACAGCCTGCCACAGCCGGAGGCGGCCAAAGTCGCAGCAGAATGGTTCAAAAGCAAACTCTCCGAAACCATCACCGAGCTGGACGATCTTTTTTCCAAATACCGTCTCTCCGAAGCACTGATGCAGCTCTACAAACTTTTCTGGGACGAATTTTCTTCCTGGTATCTGGAGATCATCAAGCCGGCATATCAGCAGCCCATCGACAGCAAAACCTACCAGATCACACTGGGCTTTTTTGATGCGTTGCTTCGCTTGCTTCACCCCTTTATGCCATTCATTACCGAGGAGCTCTGGCAGGCATTAGAGGAAAGAGAGGCGGGCGACAGTATCATGACCGCTCAACAACCAAAGACCAAAGAGACAGATACCATACTGCTGAACGATATGGAACGGGTAAAACAGATCATTGCCGGGGTACGTACCATCCGGCTGGAAAAGAACATTCCCCAGAAAGAAAAATTGGAACTGCAGATTGTGGGTGGCGACCGCGATAAATACAGCAGCGTGATCTCGAAAATGTGTAATCTCTCCTCCTTCTCCTCTGTTTCGGAAAAGCAGGCCGGAGCCGCCGGATTTATGGTGGGCACCACGGAGTATACCATTCCGTTGACCGGCATGATGGATGTGGAGGCCGAACTGCAAAAACTGAGAGCTGAGTTGACCTACACCGAGGGCTTCCTGCAGTCGGTAGTAAAAAAATTATCGAACGAGCGATTTGTGCAGAACGCAAAGCCGGAGATTGTGGAAACGGAACGCAGGAAACAGGCCGATGCAGAAAGTAAAATTGCCCTGCTGAAGGAAAATATCGCTGCATTGTCGGTTGAATAACTCAATATGCCTTTTCGCTCCATCTAAAATTCCAGATAAGGCTCCAAACGGTCAATATCTGTTGAAGTAAATTCATCGAGCATGCTCAGCTCGCCGATGGAAACGATGTCTCCTTTTCGCCTACGCAGACTGACAATGGCTTGTACCTGTTTGTAATTCAGATAGGGGTGCCGCAGGAGTTCCCGGAACTCCAATTCATTGACTTTTATTTTACGCCAATTGCTATCGGTTGAAATATAAGGCACGATCCGGCTGTAAAGCTCATTTTCCATGCCATATACCTCCCGAAGCTGCTCCGTTTTTACATAGCCCCCCAGCAACTCCCTGTATTTCACAATGCGGGATGCATAGCTGCTACCGATACCGGGGATTTTCTTCCACTGTGTGGTATCGGTTTCATTGAGTCTGATGGTCTCTCCTAGTGATAATTTTTCTGTCTTCGGAAAAGGCGTAAACCCTGCTGTGCGTTCAGCTCCTCGTCGAATAATCTTTTCACCAACCGTTTTACTTTCCGTTGCATATCCGGCATTTCCTTCGTAGTGGTTTCTCTCCCGAGAAGACGGATCACGTTCCTTCAGCGTTTGCCGGAAAGAATCAAACTCGCGAATCAGTTCCTCATTCTGCATGATCACCATCTCCGATCTTCTTCCGTAACGAAGCACGCCATTCAGAATCATGGTGAGCAGGATAAGAATAAGCAACAGAATTACCGCAAGCTTCGATCCCCGCTGATAATGCAAAAAATCCTTCCATTTCATCGGGTTCGCAGTAGTTTAAATTTCGCGGTAAGTTACGGGATATTTTCATTTTTATGAAATATTTTACATTTTATTTTGCAAAACATCTGAATTTATTTTGCTAAATCTTTTAATATAACCACATTGGTATGGAGAAAAAAGTGTCCATAAAAGATATTGCGAAAATGGTGGGTGTTTCGCCTTCACTTGTCTCCATGGTATTGAATGAAAAGCCAACCAGTACAGAATTGGAGAAGAGGTTGCACGACGGGTAAAAGAGACCGCCAAAGAGATGCACTATGTACCCAATATGGTGGCCAAAAGTCTGCGATCCGGAAAAACACAATTAATCGGGTTAATCTGCTAAATCGTTTCAGCAATATTGGATACCGCTTCCCCTGTTTTTATACAATATGCCGGCGCATACAAAAGTAACTGTCGATCCGGAAACGATCAAGCATCTCATGCCTTTTAGACAGTTCCACGAGGAGTATCGAAGCAGGATCAAAAAGGAAATGACAGAAATAAAAAAAAAGCTCGGCACAAGATCTTGAGAATGCGATTGCGGATCGGTTAATGAAATGAATAAATAAAACATGAAGTATTGGTAGGATATAACCCGATTATCATTATCTTAGCAGATATTTTATAGTATTTCGGTTACCATGCAAAGGTCTTAAAGCATGAAAAAATGAGTCGCACCGTGGAGATCAGAAATTGAGTTTTTATTATCGGCTGTATTCAGCTGCACAACAATTATATTTTGTCATGGAAAATAGAAGAGATTTCATTAAAAAAGTATCGGCCAGCATGGCTGCCGTGGCCATTGGAGGCACCCGTTT
>DFYK01000046.1 GCA_002383605.1 Proteiniphilum sp. UBA4084
GCATCTTTCGCTTTCTCCAGTCCGGTGAAACTGAATTTTTCAATTGTTCTTTTTCTGAGCGGATTACGACCTTTCTGTGCCAGGATGTAGTACCCTCTTTCCTTGCTTACCTTGTTGAATGCCGAAAGAAGAAGCAGGTCTTCCTCTTCAATAAATCGCTTTTCGGGATCGGTGTTTACATACCGGAAGGTGATGGAGTCGGCTCGTCCTGCATGTTTGGTTATATTTTCCGGCTTTTTTGTTCCGGTAGGATCTATTTTCCAGATATCAAATGCATCATTAATCAGCACATAGGCATCATGCTCACCCCAGGCAGCGATGCCGTATGATCCAACCGGAGAGGGGGTGTCGTGCAACTCATCCCAAAAGTTTACCGGCAGGGTTTCGGTCAGATTACGCAATGTACGCTCCCTGTTGTCATATACAAACCAATGCTGTAGGCCCGCATCCCACCAAATGGTATACTTACCCTGTGGCGATAGGGAGGGACTCCCCTTCAGCGGCTTTGCCACTTCATTGAGGCTGCCTGTCTGCAAGTCTTTTATCCACACATCCTGTTTTGAGGAGATGTCCCACTGACTCTCCAGTTGATAGGGTTTATCGGTCCACAGGAGCGCATATCGGCCATTGCCTTCGTCGCCCACCAATGCGTTGGGCATCTCCTCGGTGGCCAAAGGCAAGAACCGGTTCCTACGCCCTGGATAGACAATACCTGTGTAGGTGCGGTTTTCCTCTCTTTTCAATTCTATTTGCTGCTGTGGCGGTGTGAGCGGCTCCTGCCAGTGCCAGATATCGAGTCTGGCCATTTCAAAATCGACGATGGTGGTATCTTTTGGCGCCTGTGCGGGTGCGGCTCCCACAAGAATACGTTGGCTGTCTTTGCTGAAGGAGGGTGTGGCATGTTCATTAAAAATCCAGTTCTCCGGCAATCCCGATGCGTTTCTGTCAGCGAGAATCACGGCCGAATCGGCACCGGCAAAATAATAGCGCAGGTCGTACACCTTCTGCAATACTTTTGAGGTATCGGCTGTGGCCAGGTAAACCAACTGATTTCCGGGGTCATCGAAAGCGAGCGACTTGTACTCTATTTTTTGCTGGGAGATGATCTTTTGTGCGTTGTCTTTCAGATCAACAAATATTACACGAGGCAAATCGGTTGAATCTTTTTTATCAGGTTGTATGGTCACCGCAAAACTGTTGCCAAATTTGTTGAAAAGATGTTCTTTGACATTTCTGAAGCTGTCCTCTCTCTGGGTCAGCAGGTTTCGCAACAGCACGATCTCTTTTTGTTTGTTATTCTTTTTCTCAGTAGTATCCTTGGGCAGGGTGAATGTATATGCCACATGGGAACCCGCTTCCTGTGCTGCTTTATACGATTTCACCCCGGGAATCTTTTGTATCGCAAACGTGTAATTATCCACAATCAGCAAAGAGTCTTCGGGCATCTCATCGGCTTTCTTCTTGTCGATAAGTGCTTGCCTGCGCATAGCATAAGGTGCTTTGATGATACCCACTGTCCACCTTCCGTTGGGAAAGAGCTTGTAATTTTTCACCCGCTCCACGGTGATCGAGCGCTCATTGCGGGTATCCTTTATGTACAGGGTTGTATCACCCTCTTGTGGAGAAATAAGTACTCCCACAAATCTGCCATCGTCACTGACGGTGGTATTCGACAGGCTTTTCCAGTTATCGTATACCGTATGGTCGAGTGATTTCTTCTGGGGAAGGAGAATGAATGAGGTTAAGAGAAAAGCAAGCGATAAAAAGAGAGACTTGTGCATAGCGAATGTATCGTTTGGTTGTGCAATGTAAATATGAATTAACAAAAATACAATTATTTTACGTGTTTCAAGCCCGATGTGTTCATTTTTTGAACCTTACCTTTTTACAATTGTTCTTAATCGGGAAAGGAAATATGAATATGACAACAAACAACAGATACGATATACGACTGAAAGGCGGAAACCTGCCGCAGCCGGACGCGATAGAAAAAGTCGGAGGCATCTCCTCCGTTTGGTATGACAAGAAGGAGAACAGCCTGTCCCTCACCATTGACGGGAAACATGCCGATGATGCAGCCGAGATATTGCAGGAGGTTGTTTCAACCATACGCCTCTCCGGAGGCGAAGTGATCACGGAAAAGATCGTTCAGCCGGTGCTTAACATGACTTGTGCTGCGTGCGCATCAAGCACGCAAAACATTCTCTCTTTTGTTCCCGGCGTGATCAGAGCCTCGGTAAATTATGGCAACGGAAAAGGAAATATTGAATTTCTTCCCGCAATCACGACACCTGCTGAGATGAAAACGGCGTTGCAGGAGATTGGCTACGACCTTCTTATCGATGAAGAAGAGTCATCGTTTGCGCATGTGGAGAAAATAGAGAAGGAGAATTACAAAAAACTGCGCCGTCATACCATCTGGTCCATCCTGCTAGCCATTCCATTGGTGATCGTCGGCATGTTTTTCATGGATGCCCCTTACGCCAATGAGATCATGTTGATCCTGGCAACCCCCATTTTGTTTGTTTTCGGCAAGCGTTTCTTTGTCGGTGCCTGGAAACAGGCCAAACATCGCTCTGCCAATATGGATACGCTGGTGGCGCTGAGCACCGGCATTGCGTATCTGTTCAGCCTCTTCAACATGTTATATCCCCAATTCTGGGAGAGCAGGGGACTGGTGGCACATGTTTATTTTGAGGCTGCCGGGGTGATCGTCGCCTTTATTTTGCTTGGAAAGATGCTTGAGGCACGGGCCAAAGGAAATACGTCCAATGCCATTAAAAAGCTGATGGGCCTGCAGCCCTCCACCGTGGTGGTGTTTCGTGATGGAAAGCCGGTAGAGATACCCATCGCGGAGGTGATGATCAATGATACCGTGCTGGTAAAACCGGGTGATAAAATTGCGGTGGATGGTGAGGTGACCGAAGGCAACTCCTTCGTGGATGAGAGCATGATCTCGGGGGAACCCATTCATGTGGAAAAGAAGCCGGGAGAAAAGGTATTTGCCGGCACCATCAATCAGAAAGGCAGCTTCCGTTTCAGAGCGCAGAAGGTGGGAAAAGATACTCTCCTGGCACAGATCATCAAAACGGTGGATGAGGCACAGGGAAGTAAGGCTCCGGTACAGGGGCTGGTGGACAAGATTGCCGGCATCTTTGTGCCGGTGGTCATTGGCATTGCCTTGCTCAGTTTTGTGATATGGAACCTCTTTGGCGGTGAGACTGGTTTTGTCTACGGATTGATGGCGATGGTGACGGTATTGGTCATTGCCTGTCCCTGTGCGCTGGGACTGGCTACGCCCACAGCCATCATGGTGGGAATAGGCAAAGGTGCCGAAGAGGGAATCCTGATCAAGGATGCAGAGAGCCTTGAGGCTGCAAAGGATGTTGATGTGGTGGTGCTTGATAAAACAGGGACAATCACCGAAGGAAAACCGGTACTAAGTAACATGGTCTGGTCGCTCGATGCCACACCGCTACACCGCAATATTCTATACAGTATTGAATACCGCTCGGAGCACCCCCTGGCAGATGCGATCACCGATGCATTAAAAGAGAACAGTACGTTGCTTGAGGATGTGACCGTGCAGCAGGTAAGCGGCAAGGGCATCGAAGGGATCCATGAGGGCAAGCGTTATTACGTTGGAAATCTTGATTATCTGGCTTCAAAAAATGTGGCAATTCCTGCCGACCTGAAACAGCAGGCCTATCTTGAACTGGATGCAGCACATACGGTTTCGGTGTTTGCCGATGAGCAGGTTGCACTGGGTGTGGTGGGCATTACCGACAAAATGAAACCTACCTCCAAGGCGGCCATCAATCAGTTACGCAGCATGGGCATCGATGTAGCCATCTATACCGGAGATAATGAGAAGGTAGTGGCTGCACTGGCCGGAGAACTGGGTATCACCCATTTTAAGGGAGGTGTATTGCCCGAAGAAAAGGCCGAACTGGTGAAAGCATTACAACAACAAGGCAAAAAGGTGGCGATGGTGGGCGATGGTATCAACGACAGCGGTGCGCTTGCCCAGGCTGATGTGAGCATCGCCATGGGAGCGGGAAGTGACATCGCCATGGATGTGGCCAAGATGACCATCATCTCATCCGATCTGAATAAAATTCCGAAAGCAATCCGCTTGTCCCAATTTACGGTAAGGACAATCCGCCAGAATCTCTTCTGGGCATTTATTTACAATATGATAGGCATTCCCATTGCAGCAGGACTGCTGTACCCCTTCACCGGATTCCTGCTTAATCCCATGATTGCGGGAGCGGCCATGGCGCTCAGCTCAGTGAGTGTGGTGACCAACAGTCTGCGGTTGAAAGGTAAAAAGATCTGACAAATTCCCTTTCCGGGAAAATCTACCGTAAGCAAGAAGGCCTGCCTAGAATACCACACCTACAGGGCGGTGGTCCAATATGGGAATCCGCAGTACCTGTTCTACATATTGAAAATAATAGAACAGCTTGTTATTCAGTTCAAAACCATAATCCTCACCCGGTTCATAACCAATAATAGTCTGGAAGAACGATCTTCTTCCGGGCTGTGTGGCCAGATAATTCCAGGCCGATACATATTGTTGATTCCATCCTTCGTAATACTGTTGTGAGCGATATCTGGCCGGTGTGTTTTGAAGCACATACCACGTTTCGAAGCCCGGATCCATTACAATCAGTTCATATTGCAGGGAATCTTCCGGTGTGTCCTCGTTACCGTTCGGTTCAATCTTCACCATCCCTCTGGGACCCGAGCAGGCAATCATGGATAATACAGCTGCAAATAAAAATAATAACTTTTTCATTGTGTGTAAGAAATTGATGCCCGTTTCGTAATCTGTCGTTATACCCATCACTTATAACAGTTGAATCAAACTTTAGTTGGCTGGTATTATCTGGATTTGCTTGCTATTTTTAATGAAGGTGTCATAGCTTGAAATCAGTAAACCAACTACTTCGGAGTAGTTGTCACGCCCCGAGCTTACTTTGTTCGTTTTCAGATAAGCATCGTAGGCCTTGTCCTGCACTTCCGAGAGTGACCTGTTTCTTACAGCCAGCCAATGTTCCCGGTTTCTTCTTAAATCAGCGATTATTTCCGGTCGTATCTCCGATGCCAATGATTCAACCTCGTCCGGCAGAAAATCAGCAACATCATTAATCAAATAGAGAAGTGTCGATACATAAGCACTGTACCGGATTCGTTCATCTTCGCTTTCCATACAAACAATAAAAGCATACAGGTTGGCTTCCGACTCGTGCGCAATGCCAAACTGATGGGCCATCTCATGCGCCAATGTGAAAGGATACGTGAAATTGAGACCGTAGTCGTTCACATGAATTTCATTGAAGAAAGGGCCGAAATATCCGGAGATACCCATTTTCGAATAGAGCGATTCAAACAACATGGGCTTTGCTCTTCTTTTACCATTGGGGTAGTCAATATCCAGCTTCCCGTGTAATGCATGATAAGATCGCTCAATTTCCTGTCGGACGTCTGCTCTGTCCATCATATCGAAATCCACATACGCTTCGTTGGCATCTGCAATAAAACGGGTGACGAATTTTTTGAGATTTCCAGCATCAAATGGGGTTTCTTTCACATCGCTTTTCGCATAAAAATCTTCCCTGAAATAGGAGATGCCCCACCCGAAATAAAACCAGGTAACCAGTATCGTTACAAAACGAACCAGCGAATAGAGAAACTTTTTAAAACCTGTCCTTCTGAAGATTAAAAACAGAATCAGCTTTAAGAGGTAGAGAGTCGCCACAATGACAAACAGGTCGTAGATCGAAAACGGAAAAAGGCCCGACAATGCGGAGAGCACAGTAGCAACCGCAGGATAAACGTGCTGCATATACCATTCGGAAAGGGCAGTGTTGCGGCTGAAAATGATTATCAGTAAGCATGTAATACCCGTTGATACCCATAGTGAAATTACTCTACTCCTTTCATTCTTTAGATTGCGCTTGACCCCGATTTTATATCCTATTTTCTTGATGCTTTTACTTTTTTTTTGATTCATTCTATCAATCATATGTCTTCAATATAAACGCCTTTATGTTGCAAGAGTTTATTAATACTATTTGGACTATGGTTAACCAAAAATAATTAATTTTGTCGGTTATTCCTAATAATATCTAAAGAATATATTATCACATTTTTGGCAATATAGATTGTTCATTGCCAAATTAGTGATATATTTGTCATCATATTATGTTATATGGTTACAACAAACGACATATTAAATTTCGCATTTACACATAAGATATTCACGCGTAAAGAATTAATAGCCAATTTAAAGAGTGAAGATCAAATTGGCTCACCCGGAATTTTTTCTGAACAATTGAATCGCCTTTTAAAGTCGGGGCAATTAGTTCGTGTTGAAAGAGGTGTTTATAAATTACCTGATAACGCAAGAAAAGATTTTTCGGTAGTATGTTCCGATGAAATAAAACAAATAAATCAACAAATAAAAATTCAGTTCCCTTTTATTGATTTTTGTTTATGGTCAACCTCAACCCTGATGCCATACATGCACCACATTCCAAACCTGAATCTTTTGTTTATTGATGTGGAACGCGAAGTCGCTGAATCTGTATTCAATTTGCTAAATGCCGATAGTTTGTTAAGAGTTTTCTTGATGCCTGATCAAACCAACTTCGACCGTTACATTAGCGGATCCGATGCAATTATCATTCGTCCTTTAATTTCTGAATCGCCATTACAATTGGTTGAGGGCATAAATACACCGACTATAGAAAAGGTACTGGTAGATATTTTGGGTGATGTTGAGTTTTCGTTTTTACGGGGTTCGGAAATAAACTATGTTTATTCAACGGTTTTTGAAATGCATAACATAAATAAAAACAAACTTTTACGCTATGCTGCCCGTCGGGGACGAAAGGAAGAAGTTGAACAATTAATAGACATCAATAAATTATGATTCACCCCGATAGTAGGACA
Source organism: Proteiniphilum sp. UBA4084 (assembly GCA_002383605.1). Lineage (GTDB taxonomy): Bacteria > Bacteroidota > Bacteroidia > Bacteroidales > Dysgonomonadaceae > Proteiniphilum. The sequence continues at coordinate 6,961 of DFYK01000046.1, forward strand.
ATAGAATGGATGACGCAGGTAGCGGCTGAGAACAAATTTCCGGATATAGCACTTATTGAGAAATCGATAAGAGCTTTTTCGCTACTCGAATCATTGGTTTTATCGGGTTGTCCGTTTGTATTTAAAGGTGGTACGGCATTAATGCTTCACATGGATAGCGCAAAGCGACTTTCCATTGATATTGATATCACTTGCCCTCCCGGTACAAACATTGAAGAATTTGTACATAAACATGCTCAGGAATACGGTTTTGGCGATGTAAGATTAGTGGAGCGAGTTACAGCACAAAATATTCCGAAAACACATGCTAAATTCTTTTATCAGGTAACCTATGTTACCAATACTGAAACGGAATGCATTCTGCTGGATGTATTGTTCGAGGATATTCATTATCATGAAGTTGAGCAGCTGCCTATCCAAAGTCGTTTCTTGAAATTGGAGGGTGAACCTGTACTGGTTAATGTTCCGGGTAAAGCTGATATGTTGGGCGATAAACTTACTGCTTTCGCTCCAAACACTACGGGAATTATCTAACTATAAATGAGACAAGAAAAAATAAANNGATGGATGCCACCGAATACAAAGAATATATTTTTGGGATGTTATTCATAAAGCGCATGTCGGATGTTTTCGATCAGAAGCGGGAACAACTTATCAAAAACGATTATAAGCATTTAGCAGGGAATCCGATTTTAGATACAATTTTGGAAGACGAATGGGCACTTGTTAGAGGTTGATTTTTAGTATTTACAACAGTAGGCCGTCATTAGAAGTACAGTATTTATGGTAACAGTGTGAAAATCCAATCCAATATTTCGTGGGAACAAATGAAAAAAAAGCTTACATTTGTCTTTAAGAATGAAAGCTTGATGTTCTGACAACAGCTGCTTCCATATAATTTTAATAAGGAAATAAAATGGCAACAATAAAATTTAAAACCAATATAAATTGCTCAAACTGTGTGGCTAAGGTGACTCCCTTTCTCAATAAGAAAGAGGGAATAACCTCCTGGAGTGTGGATATTGACAATCCCGACAAGATACTCACCGTGGAAACGAACGATCTATCGGCAGAGGATATCGTAAAAACCGTGAAACGTACCGGTTTTGAGGCGGAGCCGATTTAAAACTTGACGATCAGCTATCCAATTTTACGAACGATTCGATGGCTCTATTTAACAATTCGTGCATATCATAAATGTGATTTCTGATTTGCACAAAAATTAGTAGAAGAAAAGTTATCGAAGTTAAAAAACGCGAAAGAGTTGTTTTTTGTTTTTCTATCATATACATTTGCACCGAAATAGAAACAAAATAATGAATTTACTTGTAAACGGATATTGGTGGCGCTACTTACAACCCAAAAAGTCGTAAGGAAGAGCAGCCGTGTCTTGAAATAAGTATTCAACATATAATTTAAGAGCCTGTCGCAATCCTGCGACAGGCTTTTTGAGTTTTAAGGGGTAGATGAAACAACAATTAAAGCAAAGATGATATGCAAAAGTATTCAGTAGATGAAAGAGGGTATTACGGTGAATTTGGGGGAGCCTACATCCCGGAGATTCTGCACAAGTGCGTGACCGACCTCGAAAAGGCATACCTCCGCATCATGGAGAGTGAGCGCTTTCGGGCCGATTTCGATTCCCTGCTGCGTGACTACGTGGGAAGGCCCTCGCCACTCTATCTTTCCAATCAGTTGTCGGCTCGCTTCGGAGCGAAGATTTATCTGAAGCGGGAGGATCTGAACCACACGGGTGCCCACAAGATCAACAACACCATCGGGCAGATATTGATTGCCCGTGAGATGGGTAAAACACGCATCATTGCCGAGACGGGAGCCGGTCAGCATGGTGTGGCCACGGCTACGGTCTGCGCGCTGATGCAGATGCCCTGCACCGTGTACATGGGTAAAACGGATGTGGCACGCCAGCAGGTGAACGTGAAGAAGATGGAGATGCTGGGGGCTACGGTGGTGCCGGTTACTTCCGGGAATATGACCTTGAAAGACGCCACCAACGAGGCCATCCGCGACTGGTGCAGTCACCCGATTGATACCCACTACATTATCGGTTCGACGATTGGTCCGCATCCCTATCCCGATATGGTGGCCCGTCTGCAGTCGGTGATCAGCAAAGAAATAAAAGTGCAGCTGACCGAGAAGGAGGGTCGTGATTATCCCGACTACCTGGTGGCTTGTGTGGGTGGCGGCAGCAATGCAGCCGGCACCATCTATGAATATCTTGACAATGAAAAGGTAAAGATTGTGCTGACAGAAGCCGGCGGGAAGGGCGTGGAGAGCGGCGAGTCTGCGGCAACCATCCATCTGGGAACCGCCGGTGTGCTGCATGGATGCAGGACTTTGCTGATGCAGACGGAGGACGGACAGATCACCGAACCCTATTCCATCTCGGCCGGTCTTGACTATCCCGGTATCGGACCGGTTCACGCCCATCTTGCCAGGACGAAACGTGCACAGGTAATCGCAATCAACGACGATGAAGCATTGCGGGCAGCCTTCGACCTGACCCGAAACGAGGGTATCATCCCCGCGCTGGAATCGGCTCACGCACTGGCAGCACTGGAGAAAGTGACATTTGCTCCGGACGATGTGGTGGTTCTTACCCTCTCCGGACGGGGCGACAAGGACCTGGAGACCTATTTCAAATATGAAAAAGATTTTATTTAAGAACCCAAACCGCTGTACTAAACAAGCTTCCTTAAAAAAAGCTGATCACTGACAGCTGACACCTGAATCCTAAAAACAAACCACTGAATTTAACAAGTTCCTACGGACAAAGCTGACCGCTGATCGCTGAATCCTGAATCCTAAAAACTAACAATTATGCAATACAAATTTCAAACAAACAGCAAGAAAATCATGGGCGACCTGCACACACCCGTGAGCGTTTACCTGAAAGTAAGGGACACCTTCCCTCAGTCGGCACTGCTGGAGAGCTCCGACTTTCATGCCAATGAAAACAGCATCTCCTACCTGGCACTGAAACCCATTGCCCAGGTGGAGGTGAACCGGGGTGTGTGTCATTTTCTGTTTCCCGACGACATGGAGGAAAAGCAGCTACTGTCTGAAAGTTTCACCATCTCCGATGCGTTAACCCATTTCGTCAGCCGGTTTGAGGTTGTCGGCAACGAGATGGAACAGTGCGGTTTATTCGGGTACTCCACTTTCAACTGTGTAAAATATACCGAAAACATCGATATCCGTGAAAGCAGGGAGGAACGCAATGATGCTCCCGACCTGCTGTACATCCTTTATAAATATCTGCTGGTATTCAATCATTTCACCGATGAGATCAGCCTGATTGAGCTGCAGGGTGAGAACGAGGTGAGCAACCTGATGAAGGTGGAGGCACTGATCAACCAGCGCAACTTTGCCACTTATAACTTCTTTACCGAAGGAGAAGAATACAGCACCATCACCGACGAGCAGTTCAAGGAGAATGTGCGTACCGGCGTACAGCATTGCCTGCGGGGCGACGTGTTCCAGATTGTGCTCTCACGTAGGTTTGTTCAGCGTTTCACTGGTGATGATTTCAAAGTGTACCGTGCGCTGCGATCCATCAATCCCTCTCCCTATCTCTTTTATTTCGATTTCGGCGGATACCGTATTTTTGGCTCATCGCCCGAGACGCACTGCAAGATCAACGGATCACAGATCAGCATCGACCCCATTGCGGGAACAACCAAACGAAGCGGCAACCACCAGGAGGATAGGAAGGCGGTGGAGTTTCTGCTGAACGATCCCAAGGAGAACGCGGAACATGTGATGCTGGTGGACCTGGCGCGGAACGACCTGAGTCGCCATGCCCACGATGTGAAGGTCGATTTCTATAAGGAGCCGCAGTTCTATTCGCATGTGATCCACCTGGTCTCGCGGGTGAGTGGCACACTCAATGAAGGTACCGACCGCATCCGTGCTTTCTTCGATACCTTCCCTGCCGGTACCCTCTCGGGAGCACCCAAGGTGCGGGCCATGCAGCTGATCTCGGAAATAGAATCGCACAACCGGGGAGCTTACGGCGGTTGTATCGGTTTTGTCGGACTGAACGGCGATATCAACCAGGCCATCACCATCCGCACGTTTGTCAGCCGCAACAACGAGTTGTGGTATCAGGCCGGGGCAGGCGTCGTTTCGCAGAGCGACGATGCTTATGAACTGCGCGAAGTGAACAGCAAGCTGGGAGCATTGAAGAAAGCCATCGACATGGCTGCCACCCTCTACAATTCATAAACACACAGAGATGAAAACGAATAAGATTCTTATTTTCGATAACTACGATTCATTCACCTACAATCTGTTGCACGCCGTAAAGTCGTTGGGATACCACGAGGTCGATGTGGTTCGGAACGACAAGATCGATCTCTCCGTTGTGGCGAAGTATGACAAGATCATCCTTTCCCCCGGACCGGGCATACCCGAAGAAGCCGGTTTGCTGATGCCGCTTATCAGGCAGTATGCCGGGACGAAGAGCATTCTGGGCGTTTGCCTGGGCCATCAGGCCATGGGTGAGGTCTTCGGGGCGAAGCTGGAAAACATTCCGTTCGTCTTTCATGGGGTGCAGACGCCGGTGGATATTATTGCAGGTGATTACCTCTTTGACGGTATTCCGAATGAGATTCTGGTCGGACGCTATCACTCCTGGATCGTATCCGAAGAACATTTCCCAGCCGAGCTGGAGATTACGGCAGTGGATAAGGCAGGCGATGTGATGGCGATGAAACACAGGCGGCTCGATCTGCACGGCGTGCAGTTTCACCCCGAATCGATACTCACCCCGGAAGGGATTCGCATCATGCAGAACTTTCTGCAACATGCATAAACAGGTAAAGCGGACATCACCATGTTTGTTCTGCGATGGCGAAGGACACGGTATCTGTTTGCGAAACACTTTATTATTGGACTTATGAAAGAAATACTCTATAAATTATTCGATTATCATTATCTCTCACGTGAGGAAGCCAAAGAGGTGCTCTTTGCCATTGTGAAGGGAAATATTCCCGATACGCAGGTTGCATCGCTGATAACCTCCTTTCTGATGCGCAGCATCTCGGTGGACGAGATCCTCGGTTTTCGCGATGCACTGCTCGATATGCGGGTTGCGGTAAATCTCTCTGATTACACTCCCCTGGATATCGTGGGTACGGGGGGTGATGGAAAAAATACATTCAATATCTCCACCTCGGCCTGCTTTGTGGTAGCCGGTGCGGGATACAACGTGGTGAAGCACGGGAATTACGGGGCCACCTCCATCAGTGGGGCCAGCAACGTGATTGAGCAGCAGGGTGTGAAGTTTGGTACCGACAACGACCAGTTTCGGAGAAGCCTCGACGGCTGCCATATTGCCTACCTGCATGCGCCGCTGTTTAGTCCGGCGTTAAAGGCTGTGGCTCCTGTAAGAAAGAGTCTGGGCGTACGCAATTTTTTCAATGTGCTGGGGCCGCTGGTGAATCCTGTCCAGCCGGAGTATCAGATGCTGGGGGTCTACAACCTGGCCATGTCGCGGTTATATAGCTACATTTATCAGGAGGAAAATAAAAAATTCTGTATCGTCCACAGCATGGATGGGTACGACGAGGTCTCTCTTACCAGCCAGTTTAAGGTGGTATCAAACAAAGGGGAACAGTTATTTGTTCCTGAAGAACTGGGTTTTAAACGGATCGCACAGGAGGAACTCTATGGCGGAAACACGCCGGAAGAGGCAGCACAGATTTTCAGAAATGTGCTGCATGTTCGGGGTACAGAGGCGCAGATGAACGTGGTGTTGGCTAATGCAGCATTCGGCATCCAGACCATCGCACAGGATAAACCCATCGAGGAATGTATCGAAATTGCCAGGGATTC
>DFYK01000002.1:0-17894 GCA_002383605.1 Proteiniphilum sp. UBA4084
CTGGAAAGAATATTAACTACTCACTGACTGCTTTTCTCAATAAAAGGTTTACCTATACCGTTCCGGAGATCGCTGTGTCCTATTCGAACTTTGGAGGGGTTGACCAATATCAGGCCAAAGGCTCGTTGACCTATTACCCGCTTGGGAACCTCAACTTCTACGGGATCAGTTCCGCAGCTGTTATTTACAACCCTGACAGCTGGACAACTGAACAGTATATTTTCTCCCAGCATTTCGGCGTGAAATTATCCGGTTCCTTGTGGCTCGACGCGAATGCCAGCCTGGGAAACCACCTGAATTATATCTCCGAACGTTCCTTTCTGGTGTTTGACACGTACGATGCCATCAAGGCACGGGCAGGGCTCTCCCTCTCCTGCTATCTGAAGAAAATGACCCTGAGCACAGGATACCAGTGGCAGCAGAAAGAGGGATATGCCTTTTCAGCGACCAATTATACCACATACAAATACAACAACCACCTTATAAACATTGCATTGTCATGGAATTTTTAAATAAAAAAACAGGAATTACCGCTCTTCTGCTGCTTTTCACCGTAAGTATTTCTGCCCAGGTAGCCGCATCGCAAATATTTGCCGAAAGCTACCGATACGAATCGTCCGGCGACTATGAAAAGGCGATTGGTGAACTGAACAGTGTGAACGGCTACGATTATCACAAGTCGTTGCGCCTTGGATGGCTCTACTATCTTTCCAAAAATTACGAGACGAGTAAGAAGTTTTACCGGCAGGCGGTAAAAGTGGAGCCACAGGCTGTGGAAGCATTGCTGGGCCTCTGCTATCCTCTTGAAGCGCAGAAAAACAGTGACGAGTTGGAAAAGGTGTACAAGCAGATTCTTGCCCTCGACAAGATGAACTCAAAAGTGAATTACGCACTGGGAAATATTTACTATTACAGAAAAGATTTTCAACAGGCGGAGTTCTACTTCGACAAGGTGCAGCACATGTATCCTTTCGATTACTATTCCACTCTCATGAGTGGATGGACAAAATATTTTCTCGGCAAGAAGAATGAAGCAAAACGTCTTTTCAATAACGTACTGATCATCTCCCCGTCTGACCAGTCAGCGAAAGATGGATTGAATCTGTCATCAAAGGAAGTCAGATAACGAATAAATTTATAACTTTGAAAATTCAATTGGCAACAGGACACATTTTTCTGTTACCCCAAAAAGTTTTGAAAGATGAATGCAATTAATTCCGGCATTAGCGAACAAGCCGCAGTAGTTTTCGATTTGGAAACCGTAAACGAAATAATTGAAAATATCTATCATTATCTCAACAAGCACAAAGAGTATTTAAACAGTTTGAACGTTTTCCCAGTACCCGATGGCGACACGGGCTTGAATATGGTGCTTACTCTACAAGGAGCCATGGCACACATGAAGATCAACGAGAAAAACTACAGTCATTCGGGGGAATATCTCGAAGACTTTGCCGAACAAATGCTGCTCAACAGTCGGGGATGTTCAGGTGTTATCCTATCGTTGTTTGCACAAGGATTTACTCAAATCACGGCAAACAATGACTTTTCGAAAGAGAACATTTATCGAGCCATTGAAAACGGTGATCGAAATGCTTACGAAGGTACAGAAAATCCTCGCGAAGGCACCATGTTAACCATCATGAAAGCCTTGTCGGAAAAATATGCGGAGCTCATGTCGAAACAAGACAACCCCTTTGCCATCATTCAGCAAACGATACCCTATCTGAAAGAAGTGCTGAACCAAACACCCGAGATGCTACCCGTTCTGAAACAGGCAGGAGTGGTCGACTCCGGCGGAGCGGGTTTCATCGTATTGTTGGAAGGCATCAATAACGAACTTGGGCAATACATCGATACCGGCATTCCCGTACCGAATTTGCTCAGAATTGGACGAATAACCCGAAAACTGCTGAACAAAAGGCTGTCGGAATTACGGAAGAGCCCGTTGGCTCCGCTGATTTTGAACATCGATTCTTCGCGCATACAAAATAGCCGTCTGGCGGAAGCATTGCAGAATGTCAGAAATATGTTGGTCAATTTGCATGTCAATCATAACAACAGAAACGGAAGGAGTCTGAAAAGAAAAAAAATTATCGCCGACTTGCAGTATCTCGACAACTCATGGAATCCCGAGATAAAAGAGAAATTTTGTACCGAATTCGTGCTCGAAAGCAATGCCATTCTATCCAAAAATCAGTTAAAGGAAAAAATCGGTCATTACGGCGACAGTTTGATCATCGTCAACGCCAACAACAAATACAAAGTGCATATCCATACCAATAAGCCGAACGACCTCTTCGAAGAAGTCTCTCAATACGGTACCTTGCTTTTCACTAAAGTGGACGACATGAAAAAGCAACATCGAAATTTCATTAGCGATGATGAAATCGACTACGAAAAAGATAAAAGCGTTTTTTGTATCGTTTCGGGAAAAGGATTTGCCGACATCCTGCAAAAGATTGGAGCCGATGACATTTTGTGTTATGGGAAAAACAAACCGTCTGTCAATCAGCTCGTCAAAGGACTAAACGACTTGAAAGCCAAAAACATAATCGCCGCTTCCGACGACGGTGATATTCTGATGGCTTTGAAATATGCCGTCACGCTCTGCAAATCAAGCGTTTATATCGTCGAGTCCGAGAATCCGGTTTCGCTCATCAGCATCCTGATGAATATCTCCAAAGACTACGATATCCACACCATGTTTGAAGCGGCGATGAACAACGTCAACAACATCCCGTTCTGCGGAATTGCCCGATCGACACGCCATGTGCTGTCCCAAGGCGGTTCTCCGGTAAATAAGGGCGATTATTTTGCCGTGTACCAGAAAAAAATCGTTCTCGCCGACAAGAGCAAAGAACGGCTCATGACGAACGTCGTCGAAAAGATTTCGGCAACCCACACGCTGGTTACCATTTACAAGGGAGCGGATGCAAAAAATGACAACAACTTAATGAAACAACTTAAAAACCAGTTTCCGTCGCTTGATTTTGAAGAATATTACGGCGGACAGCCCGACTATTTGTATTACCTGACCTTTGATTAAAAAAACCGAAGAATATGAGCAAGAAAATTTTTGTCATCGTAGGCGACAACCTAGGTCTCTCGAGAGAACAGATCGATTATGAGGCACTCGAAATCCTAAAATTTCCCGTTTTCGTGGGAGAAACGGAATATCGCCAAAGCGAAGAACATAATGCCCAATGGTTGATTTCGAAATTCGAAAACGAGAAAGTAGTGGCAAAATCATCCACGCTGATCCATAACGAAATTGCCGACATCATTGAGAGAAACCGTACCAACTACGATTTGTTTATCCACGTAGTGATGAGCAGCGGACTCTCGGCTGCTTCTTTTCTAGCGGCCGAAAACGTACGCAAACAATACGAAAACATTGTTCCGGTGATCAATGTGGACTCTCGACAGGCCGTCAACGGCGTGGGTAGCGTTCTTCTCGGAATCATCGATTTGATAAAAACCAATCCCAACATGAGCATCGAAGAGCTGGAAGCCGCCTGCCAACAAATTGTTGAAAATACCTTCAGCTGGTTTGTTCTCCCCGATCTCAATTACTTATACCGGGGCGGCCGCATCGGAAAAGCCCAATCGCTGATGGGAAGCGTTTTGCACATCATTCCTTTGCTGGGACTGATGGGAAACGAAAAAGAAGGAATTATACTTGCCATGGGCAAAGCCAGAACTTTCCGACAGATTAACACGATGATGATGGAGCAGATAAACGTCAAAATGAAAGAAAAATCAGTATCCACCATCAAACGAGCCATCACCCTGCAAGGCTATGGAGATAAAAACAAGGAAGCCATCGCCGAGTTCATGGAGAAACTGAAAACGCTTCCTTGCAACGAAATCATCCATGGCAAAGGCGGTTTAGTGGACGCGGTACATTACGGCCCGGGAGCTTATGGTGTTTCCATCCTTCTTTAAATCAACCAAATAATGAACCCATTTCTTTTGTGTCTTGTTTGTCTGATATCCGGATATTTAATCGGATCGGTTTTGTTCGCCAATTTCATCACCCGCATGGCAACAAACCAAAACATCCGGGAGCTGGGCAACGGTAATCCCGGAGCTTATAATGTTTTCAAACATGTGGGAAAATTCTGGGGTATTTTGACGGGAGTGTTGGATGTTTCCAAGTCGCTTGTACCGATTTGGATAGCCAACCGATTTCTGCACATCAGCGATGTTACTGCTCTGGCATGTATTGGCATCGGAGCCGTGATCGGGCACGGATACCCACTTTATTACCGCTTTAAGGGAGGAAGAGCGGCTTCGGCTTTGATCGGCTTATACTTCTACTTTATCGGAGCCGAACTGCTCATTGCCTTGATCTTGGATGTAATTATTCTTATAGGTTTTATTCGAAAAGGGTACGGCATCTGGGGTCCCTCCATCCTGATCGCTTTAAGCGCAGCGCTTTCCCTGCTTTTCCCACATACGGTCGAAGTAAAAGTTCTGGTATGGATAGGCGCTTTTATCACCCTGTATTTTAATCGGGATAAAGTGTTCAGCAAAAAAGAAAGTGCCCAACCCGAAATCTCGGAACCATCCTCCTCGGGAAATTGAAGAAGAAATCGACGAGAGGTATCAGCAGGCGCATTTACCGGATATACGGCAGCCATCTATGCTTCGGCTATCGGCCACCAGCCCAATACCGAAATCCTCAAAGATTTTCTTGAACTGGACGGAGCGGGCTGCATCAAAATTCAAATTTGCCAACTGATAACTGACAACTGATATGGCTACTTCATTCTGATTTTATCCAACAGAAGGTTCAATTCTTCGATCTCCTCGGGCGAGAGATTGGAAAGAAGTTTATCGCTTTCTTTTTCGCAATCGAAGATTTCGTTGAGCAGACCTAATCCTTTTTCGGTGATCTGCACCGACTTTTGTCGCCGATCGTCGGGATTTTCTTCCCGGCTAACCATTTCTTTTTCGTAAAGTCGATCGATAATCCGGCTTACGTCGGAATGTTTATCCAACATGTGCTCTTTGATGAACCCGATGCTTTGAGGCCCTTGACAGCGATATCCGCGCAAAACACGCAAAACGTTGTATTGCTGATCGGTAATACAGTGCCTCTTGAGGGATTGAACAAATTCGTAGCTCATTTGATTGGCCGTGTAAATCAAATTGATCAATCCTTTGTGATAACTATTTCGAAAACGACCTCTAATTTCTTCTTCAATACTCATGGCTTATTCTTGAAAATTGGCAACATCGAAGCTTCCGTTAAAAGGTAATGAGACGTTTTATTTTGCAGGGAAATACTGGTTGAAAAACGAAATCATATCCTTCCATGAAGCTTTGTCGGCGTTCTCGTTGTAGGCTATGGGCATATTGAATTTTTTTCCAGCTTCGGTCGAATATTTGTTGGTGAAAGCGTGTGTAGCACCTTCATAATTTTTAAATTCGTAGGTGATTCCATATTTCTCCATTTCGCTTTTGAAATTAGCAATATCCGCTTGCGTGACAAACGAATCGGCCGCACCGTTGCCGATCAACACTTTCGTGTTTTTCATCTGTTCACTGGCTTTGAAACCGGCCAATCCGCCGTGAAAGCTGGCTACCACAACCAAGGGAATGCCCATAGCGGCCGCATTCAATGCAACCGTTCCTCCAAAACAATACCCCAGCGCTCCGATATGATTTTTATCGGCCGTGGGTTCGGAAGTGAGAACTTGGTAGGCTTTTGTCATACGTTCCTTTATCAGATTCGGATTGGCAAAGATCTGCCCTGAGGCTTGTTGAGCGCCGGCAGCATCTTCGTACACCTTGCCGTCGCCGTACATATCTACCGCCATGGCAACGTAACCCAGATCGGCGAGCATATCGGTGCGCATTCGGATGTAGTCGTTAAAGCCCCACCATTCGTGGACGACCAAAATACCCGGTTTGTTGGCTATGCCGTCATCTTTCCAAGCGATATAGCCCTTGAAATTTTGAGTGCCTACGGTGTAGGTAATTTCCTTACTCTTAAGGGCTTGATCCTTTGCAGCTGCATATTGGTTTGCAAACATACCCGACATAAGGAATGCTCCGGTAAGCAGGATCGTCATTAAATTCTTTTTCATTGTCGTGTTTGTTTTAATAATTAACTCAATTTATAACGATTAAATCGAATGTTTTGTTGAGAACTACAATTTGACCAGCGTAACCACGATGGCTCGATCGATATGATAATCCAACCCTACCTGTTTTGCCATTTGAGTAACGTAAGACATGGTTTGTTGAACTTGCGAAACCGGAAGTCCCTTACGCTGGGCCAAATGCTGCGAAGTTGTTTCCCGTGGATCGGTTACGGCGAGAGGGTCAAGCAGAATGGGCATACTACATCGCTCCAAATCTCTACATTAATCGTAAAATTGGGTTTATTTTCGGTTGTCATATTTTCCTCCTTTTTTTATTTTTTGGATAACCCTGACCGGGGTTATTTCTTTGTCTGTCTCTTCTCGCGACGTGTGGATTTGCCATCCGAAGCTATCGTAACGAATCAGTCCCTGCACTTTTTCTCCGTGAACGAAACGAAGTAAATTTTGTGCGGCATGTTCTGTCCCCATAAGAAGTGAATTGGCCACCATAGCCGAATTATGCGGCGAGCCAAGCAGGTTTGGCAGTTCGAAAAACGGGTAATGAAGTTCGAATTTCCGATATTTAAACGGCTCAACCCACCAGGCATCGATCGCGGCATAAAAATCGGGATGCGTTTTCAGATGCTCATAAAGCGCCCTTTCGTCGATGATGTCGCCGCGGGCCACATTCACCAGAACAGCATCCTCCTTCATCAATTCCAATTTCTGCTGGTTGAACAGTCCTTCGGTCGCCCTATTTAAGGCAATGGAAAGGACTAACGAGTCGGAATTTTTCAATACCTCATCCAGATCATTGAGCGTGCCGATGAAATCGATCTCTTCATCGGTTTTCCCGGAACTGTTGATCGCAAGGATACGGACGCCGAAGGGTCGCAGTAACTTCGCAGTAGCTTTGCCGATGGCTCCGAAACCGATGATGCCCACCGTGGAGCCCTTGATGAATTTGGTTTGACTTTCCAACTGGTTGAACTGCCCCGAGGCCAATTGTTTGTGATAGAGCGGCAACCGCTTGCTAAGTGCGAGCATCATCGCTACCGTATGCTCGGCCATGGGTTCGGCATAAGCTCCCTGATTACAGGCAATTTGCAATCCTTCGGGAAAATCTTCGGGTTGGATATGATCGTAGCCTGCGGAGAGCAATTGCATGAATTTTACGTGCTCCAACAGAAGTCTATCCTTGTGAATGCCTTCCGATGCCGGATTCCACGACAAAAGCGCATCGGCTTTCGATACCAAGTCATACCCCTCGTTTTCGGAGTAATCTTCCTTAAAATAAAGGTTCGATATGCTTCCGAAAACTTTTCGAAGGTAGTCTTTTTGCTTGCCAAATGTTTTGAACGTTACGAGTATATTCATTTTCAACTAAAATTTTTCGCTTCAAATAACAATTCTCCTGCCAAAACGTTCATTTGATTTGACTAACCCATTGTTCCATCGTCTCATAGCGTTGAGCGCCGCTCAATTTGTATTTTCCGTTGGCAATCAGGGTAGGCACGGAATTAATACCATACTGGTAGGCACGGTACAAATCTTCGTCGAGCATTTGTTTCACTTTCTCACTGCGATAATCTTTTTCCCATTGATCGACATCCAAACCGACGTCGCGAGCACATTTCTTCAATACCTCGAAATCGTTGATATTGAAGCAATCGGTCATGTGGGCTTTCTGTATTCTGTTAAACATTTTCTCGTGCATGGCATTTCCGCCCTGCAACTCGGCAGCTTTACAAGCCAACAGTCCGGGAGTGGAATATGGATAGTCGAAATCCTTCTGGGTCATCAATTCAGCATGAATGCGATGTTCGTCATCGTTTTCGTTGGCAGCGCGCCAATGCCCCAATATTTCTATTTTTCCCTGTTCTTTCGACCCGAAAATTCGTGCAATTCCGTCCGGTTCGGGCGCTAAGGCAAATGATCGATGAACGACTTCCATTTTGTCGCCATACTCTTTTTTCAATCTCTCCACACGTGGCGATAATGCATAGCACCATGCGCAAAGTACATCGTGAAAAAATTCTATTGTAATCGGTTTTGTTTCCATTATCACCTTTGATTTTATTTATCCAAATTTAAAGCTCGAAACATTTGCCCCCATTATCGTTCCTGAATAATCTTTATGACCGAGATCATTGCCGGCAGCGCCTGCCGCTACAAATAGAGGGACGAGATGTTCGCTTCGCGGATGCGATTCCAACGCTCCGGGAGCTTGGTGCCAATGGATCAAAAGTCCATTTCGCTTTTCGGGATCTGTCGTTTCGACGGCAGAGGTAAGCCAATCGTCGAATAGCTTGGACACTCGTCCTACATATTCGCTTCCGGACATAAAACCGCGCATATTGTGATAACTCATGCCGGAACATATCATAAGGACACCCTCCCATCGCAAAGGTTCGAGGGCTTTGCCAATGGCAATATGAATGGCGGGATCGAGGTCTTTGACGAGTGAAAGCTGCGTCGTCGACATTTTCGCTTCGGGAAAAGCAATCATCATTGGTACAAATGTTCCGTGATCGTAACCTCGTTCGGTTTCGTGAGCAGTCTTGAATCCGGCGGCGCGAAGCAGTTGATCGACATCGGCCGCCAATTCTGAATTTCCCGGGGCTCTCCATTCGAGGTGATAGGTAAATTCGGGAAAACCATAATAATCGTAATACATCGAAGGGTTTTTGCCGAAATGAACCGTGGGCAGCGGTTCTTCCCAATGTCCAGAAACCATCAGGAGAGAACGGGCTTTCTGCCCGTACTCTTGTCCCAGTTTTTTCAAGTATTCACTCAGCTTTCCATATCCTTCCGGATCGCCCATATAATCGTCCATCACATTCCACGGACCTCCTCCGTGCGGAATAAAGAATACCGGTAACTTATCGGATAAATTCATCGTCATTTTCGGATGGTCTTCAATGCTTCACCCCACGCAACCAATTGGTCGATCATGGTATGAAGCGTAGCTTCCTGATATTCACCCGGTTTGAAAACGCTGAAATTTTCAAAATCGGTAAAAAGGGAAAGGATAACCTGTGCCCTGACATCGGCAACCTGTATCTCGCCCATGATTTGACGCAACTGCTCTACTGCGCGAACCCCTCCGCTGGAACCATAACTTACAAAACCAGCAGCCTTGTTGTTCCACTCCGCATAAAGATAATCGATGGCATTCTTCAACGCCCCGCTTGGAGCGTGGTTGTATTCGGGCGTGACGAAAATAAATGCGTCGAAGGAAGCAATTTTTTCCGACCATTTTTTCGTATGATCATTGGCGTACTGGCTCATCGATGGAGGTATCGGCTCATCCAACAATGGCAGATCATAATCTTTTATATCAACTACCTCAAACGAGGCATCGGTTCTTTTGCTTGCAATTTCGTATACCCATTTGGCAACCGTTTCGGAGTTGCGACCCGGGCGGGTACTCCCAATAATGATTCCTATTTTTATCATATTCGTTCTTGTTTTTTTAAATTCAGCACAAAGGTATGTTGAAACAATATATGTTGCAACACATATTGTGTTAAATGTTGTATAAAAGGATTTAAACCATTAGATTAAGATGTTACAAAATGTCATGGGTATTGGTTTACAGGAAACCAACGCATCTAAAAGGCAAACTACCCCGTCCGACATACAAAAAAGCACTCACCGAACTGAATCGATAAGTGCTTGGTTTAGAAGTGACCCCGGAGGGGCTCGAACCCTCGACCCATTGATTAAGAGTCAATTGCTCTACCAGCTGAGCTACGGAGTCATTTTTTAGAGGCACAAAGGTACGGATTTTTTGGAAATAAAAAAGGAACAAACCTGAAAATTTGTTCCTCTTTTATTCCACGACTACGTCCTTAGAGGTTTGACAGTTCTGATCCAGCTTTGAACTTAGCTGTTTTCTTTGCAGGAATGTTGATTGGTTTTTTCGTGCGGGGATTGATTCCTTTTCTTGCACTTCTTTCTGACACAGAGAATGTGCCAAACCCAACTAACACCACTTTGCCACCGGCTTTCACTTCTGCGGAAATTGTTTCAAGTGTAGCGTCCAATGCTTTCTTGGCATCCACTTTGCTAAGGCCTGATTGTTCAGCAATAGCACTAATTAGTTCTGATTTATTCATAAGAAAACGTAAATAAAAAAATTAAACATACATTAAGTCAAGGCTGAGCCCTGTTTTGCCGTCAAATATAAGTGATAAATCGAAAACAATCAAGAAAAAAGGTAAAAAGTATTTGATTTTCCAAAAAAAATCCTTTTTATGGGTCAAAAAACCTCACCAGCTGCGAAATAATACGTATTTTTGCGCCTCAACATCAGATTATAACAATGAACAATTATAGAAACAGTTTTGCCGGTATATTGCCGCTGGTCACCAAAAACATCATCATCATCAATGGGATAATCTGGCTGGCCCAGTTTGTCTTGTTGAGCAGAGGAGGCATCGACCTGTCGAAATATTTAGGGCTTCACTTTCCCGCTTCTCCCGATTTTCGCATTTATCAGCTGGTCACCTACATGTTCCTGCACGACCCCTACTCCTTCTCGCATGTTTTCTTTAACATGTTCGCTGTTTTCATGTTCGGCCGCACACTGGAACAGGTATGGGGACCCAAGCGTTTCCTCTCTTATTACCTGGTCACCGGTATCGGTGCAGGACTCATTCAGCTGCTCGTGATTTTCATCCGCGCTCAGGCTGTGATGTCACAGGAAATGTTTCCGTTAATCAGCAGCGTCACGGTAGGTGCCTCAGGAGCCGTCTTTGGCATATTGCTGGCATTTGGCATGTTGTTCCCCAACGCGGAACTCTTTATTATTCCCTTTCCTTTCCCCATCAAGGCCAAATGGTTCGTGATTGGATATGGCCTGTTGGAGCTGGTTTTCGGCGTTGCAAACAGATCGGGGGATAATGTAGCTCATTTCGCCCATCTGGGCGGAATGCTTTTCGGCATATTCATGATTTTATACTGGAAAAACAAGGACAAAAAGCATGGCAGGTATTATTGACACACTCAAACTTAAATATAAGACGGGCAGTGTAATGACAAGGCTTATTTTTATCAACGTGGCTGTTTTCATCCTGTTGAAGGTTGTCGCGGTGACATTTACGCTGTTTAACGTCCACAGTCTCGACTTGATTGTCTTTTTGGGGGTACCCTCACAAATGACACTGTTGCTGGACCGGCTCTGGACGCTCATCACCTATATGTTCGTGCACGAGGGATTTCTGCATCTTCTCTTTAACATGCTCTGGCTCTACTGGTTTGGGCAGATCTTCCTGCAGTATTTCTCAGGCCGCTCACTGGGCAGTCTTTACGTGTTGGGAGGATTGGCAGGAGCACTGCTCTATGTAGTCGCCTTCAATACGATTCCTTATTACATAGATATGGGACGCGGCTGGATGATCGGTGCCTCGGCATCGGTGATGGCCATCGTGATGGGAGCAGCCTTTTACCGTCCGGATGTACAGTTGCATCTTCTCCTCCTGGGTCCGGTAAAAATTGTCTACATTGCCATTTTTGCCTTTGTGCTCGACTTTCTCTCCCTGGGCAACGCCACCAATCCGGGAGGGCACGTAGCACACATCGGAGGCGCCCTGTTGGGATATATGTTTGCCATGCAATACAAAAAAGGCAGGGATATCACCCACTGGATGAGCAAATTGATTGATGGATTTGTGGAAATATTCAAACCACGACAAAAGAAATCAAAAATGAGGGTAGAACACGCACGTAGTGAAACCGACTGGGACTATAATAAACGCAGACACAGTGAACAGGAAGAGATCGATGCGATTCTCGACAAATTGAAACAATCGGGATACAGCAGCCTCTCAGCAGACGAAAAAAAGAAGCTTTTTGATGCGAGCAAAAAATAAAAAAATAAGATTCCGCGACATCGTCATATGGATAATCTTTGCTACCAATGTAGCAGCCATTATCCTGCTTTTCGGCTCTTTTCTCTCCTGGAAGGTCTCTCCGCTGAAAACCAACCTCTTCTCATACATAGGCCTGGGTTTTGGATTGATATTCCTGCTCAATGTATGTTACCTGATTTTCTGGATACTTATTTCAAAGTGGAAGCTGGCACTGGTCTCACTGATGGCCATTCTGTTGTGTTATAAGCCTGTCACCACCTTTTTCCCGATGCATCTCTTTCCTGACAAGACTCCCGAAGAAACCGTGAAAATCCTGACATACAATGTACAGGGATTTACGGAAGAAAGAAATAAAAATTCTGCAGAACATCCCATTCTCGATTATATTGTCCGTACCGATGCCGACATTGTCTGTCTGCAGGAATACCTGGTAAGCAAAACCGGACAATCCATCTTTTCACAGCGAGATGTGAACCGGATTCTCAATAAGTACCCCTACCGTTCAGTCACCGGTTTGGAATCCTCGGGAAAATATCATATCTTCGGACTGGCTTGCTTCTCAAAATTTCCAATCGAGCAGACGCATGAGGTGGTGTTCGAATCCTCCTACAACGGAGCAGCAGTTTATACCATCAACATAGATGGAGCCAAGTATACGGTGGCAAACATACATCTGGAGTCGAATAGCATCAAAGCGGAAGATAAAAAGCTGTACAGCGATTTTATTCAGAACTCCGACTCAGTGAAACTGGAAGCAATAACGACTAACATCCGAACCCGGCTGGGAGGTGCCTACCGCATGCGGGCTCACCAGGTAGAGAAAATAAAACAATATATCGATAAGCAACAAACAGCAGGAACAGTCATCTGTGGCGATTTCAACGATACCCCCATCTCCTACGCCTATGGTCAGATGAAAAAGGGGTTGAAAGATGCCTATGTCTCCACAGCATTCGGTCCCGGCATCACCTATCACGAGGATCTTTTTCTGTTTCGGATCGATTACATCATGCACAGCAAAAACATCAAGGCATTCAAAACGAAAGTCGATAAAGTAAAATTTTCAGACCATTATCCTCTCAGAACCTCTCTGAAACTGGAATGAATCAAATGATTTATTGATGTGAGAATGCGATGATGAATTAAATTCAATTATCATCTGCCAAGCAACAAATCAGCAAATCAACGAATCAGAAATATGTACAAAATAAGCAAAGAATTTTCATTTTCGGCAGCTCATTATCTCGAAGGATTGCCCGATGACCATCCCTGCAGCCGATTGCATGGCCACAACTACGTGGTCACCGTCCACCTGCGGGCCAAAGAACTGAATAAACAGGGTTTCGTACGGGATTACAATGAATTGCATATTGTAAAAACCTATATCGATTCCACTCTCGATCACCGGAACCTGAACGACATCCTCGCGCCACTTAACTCGTCGGCCGAGAACATTGCCAAAATGTTATACGACCGGTTCAAGCCGCAGTTGCCGGAGTTGTACGCCATGGAAGTAAGTGAAACACCCAAAACATCTGCAATCTATGAACCTGAATGTGAATGAGATATTCTACTCACTCCAGGGTGAAGGAGGTCGCACCGGTCAGGCATCCATCTTTATCAGGCTGGCCAAGTGTAACCTGGACTGCAGCTTCTGTGATACCGACTTCGAACGGGGCGTGAAGATGACCGCGGATGAGCTGCTCAAAGAAATTAACCGGTATGGCTGCAAATGGATCATCTGGACTGGGGGTGAACCGGCACTGCAGCTGACAAATGCCATCGTGACCTTTTTTAAGGAAGCGGGATATCTGCAGGCCATTGAGACCAACGGCACACGGAAAATCCCTGCCGGCATCGACTACATCACATGCAGTCCCAAGCAGGATTTTGAAAAAGTAAGGCAGCTGATTCCCCGGGTAGATGAATTACGATTTCCCATTCAAAAGGGCGATCCCCTGCCCGATATCACCATCCTCCCCGAAACGGCACGATACCTGCTTAGCCCCATATTCGACAAAGATCGCATCATTCCGGAGAATGTGGACTATTGCATTTCATTGATCAAAGATAATCCGGTGTGGGCATTGAGCCTTCAAACCCATAAACTGATCGGCATCCGTTGACATGACAAAATTTGAGATAACCGTACTGGGTTGCGGATCAGCCATGCCCACCACCCTGCATCACCCCCCTTCGCAACTGATCGACATGAATGAGAAGCTGTTCATGGTCGATTGCGGTGAAGGCACCCAGCTACAGATGCGGAAGTATCAAGCCCGCATGAGTAAACTGCACAGTCTCTTTATCTCTCACCTGCACGGAGATCATATTTTCGGTTTGCCAGGCCTGCTCTCCACACTCAGCTTGTTGGGAAGAACGGCCGATCTGAATATCTACGCCCACAAGGAGATTGATTTCCTGCTAAATCCGCTCCTGTCCTACCTGGGCAACCATATGTCCTTCAAAATAAACCTTTTTCCGCTGAATCCCAATGCCGAGGAGGTGCTTTTTGAAAACAGAACGATGCAAGTAACCTCTTTCCCGCTGAAACACCGCATCGACGCGAACGGATTTCTCTTTGAGCAGAAAGAGTCACCGCGGCACATCAACCGCGAGATGATCGACTTTTATCATATCCCCGTGAAGCAAATACAGGAGATTAAAAACGGAGCCGACTACCTCACACCCGACGGTGCCCTCATCCTCAACGAGCACCTCACCAACCCCGGTAATCCCGCCCGCAGGTATGCTTACTGCTCCGACACAGCGTATGCACCCGAGATAATTCCTTACATAAAGAATGTGGATCTGCTTTATCACGAAGCCACGTTTGCAGAGAGTGAACGGATGCGTGCAGAAGAGACATTCCACTCCACCGCCCGTCAGGCTGCCAAAATAGCAGCAGCAGCGGGAGTGAAAAAGCTGATGATCGGCCATTATTCATCGCGCTACAGTGAGATAGGCACACTCCTGAAAGAGGCAGTAGCCGTTTTTCCCCATACAGAACTTGCCGTTGAGGGAAAAATAGTATCTTTGTGAGGTGATTCAGATTTTATGAAACGTTTCTATGCCATTCTTTTAACAACCCTACTGCTGGGTGGAATGGGATTTCCGCTCTTGTCGCAGGTGAATCCCGAAAGGAGTGTAATGGAAGCACCTGAGAAGGTAAAAATAAAGATGTCGGAGAATCGGCTCACCATTGAGAATCTGCCCAAAGATGACATATTGGAAATTTACAACATCATGGGCGTGAAAGTATTCAGCCGCCGTGTGAAGACAGGCACCAATGAGTATACGCTCACCCTCCCAAAGGGATTTTACATCCTGAAAATCGGGAAGATCACAAAAAAAATCGCCATCAGTTAAGTTTAACATTTTCATTTTGCCACTTCCATTCCCTTTTTTATATCTTTGTGATCTTTATTTCATGCATAAATGGTTATCAACATAAAAAATTAATCATATGAACATCGCTATTGTAGGTACCAGCGGAGCTGTAGGTCAGGAATTACTCCGCGTACTGGAAGAGAGAAACTTCCCCCTGGATGAATTGCATTTGTTTGGTTCTTCAAGAAGTGCCGGAGCCACTTATATTTTTAAAGGGAAACAGATTACCGTGAAGGAGCTGCAACACAACGACGACTTCAAGGATATCGACATAGCGTTTGTATCTGCCGGGGGAGGTACGTCACTGGAATATGCCGAAACAATTACCAAACACGGCGCCATCATGATAGACAATTCCAGCGCTTTCCGCATGGAGGAGGATGTACCGCTCGTGGTGCCGGAGGTGAACGCCGAAGATGCGCTCAATACACCGCGCGGAATCATTGCCAACCCCAACTGCACCACCGCACAGCTTGTGGTGGCGCTGAAGGCGATTGAAGATATCACCCACGTTAAAAAAGTACACATCGCTACTTACCAGGCTGCCTCGGGTGCCGGAGCTGCTGCCATGCAGGAACTGGAGAATCAGTACGCCCAACTGGCAAACGGCGAACAACCGACTATTTCGAAGTTCGCTTATCAATTGGCATACAACCTGATTCCTCAGGTCGATGTTTTCACCGATAACGGATACACGAAAGAGGAGATGAAAATGTTCAATGAAACACGCAAGATCATGCATTCCAATATTGAGGTGAGCGCCACCTGCGTGCGTGTTCCGGTGATGCGTGCCCATTCCGAGGCCATCTGGATTGAGACCGAGCGTCCGCTGTCGTTGGAAGAAGTACGTACCGCCTTCAGCAATGCCGATGGAGTGGAATTGATTGATAACCCGGCAAACAAAGAGTATCCCATGCCGCTCAATCTCAGCGGAAAAGACCCTGTTTACGTGGGCCGTATCCGCAAGGATCTGACCAACGAGAACGGGTTGACCTTCTGGACTGTTTCAGACCAGATTCGGAAGGGTGCGGCACTCAACGCCGTGCAAATCGCCGAATATCTGATCAGTCAATAATCTACAACTCACTTCACTTCATCGTGTTGATGCGGTTCCGTATGTGAATGATCGTGTTGCAGCAGCACCCGGTGTGGAAGTGCACCGTGCCCCAATATCTCGATGGGGCACGATTCGTAGGCATTATTCAGCCACTCCTGTGATATATTGGAGCCTGAATGATAGTGCAATCCCTGGTTCACACAGGCAATATTTTTCACCAGTGAGATGATGGTCCCCACATCGTGCGATACCAGCATGATGGCGATATCCTTGTTGATGTCGCCCAGCAGTTTGTAGAAATTGGTTTCAAAAAGTTTGTCCACATAGGTGCTCGGTTCATCCAGAATAATCAGTTTCGGGTTGTCGATGATGGCTCTCCCCAGCAGCACCCGCTGGAGCTGACCACCCGACAGTTCGCCGATGGAGCGTGACAACAGATGTTCCACGCCCAGGCGCTCTGCCACATCTTTTACTTTCTGCTTATCTTTAGCGATATATCTCCTGAAACGTTGCCTTGGAGGTGTGATCCCCGACAGGATCACATCAGACACGGAAATGGGAAATTTCTTGTCGATCTGATTAATCTGGGGGAGGTAACCGATGTTCAGGGAGGATACCTTTTGACCCTTCTCATAGAAAGAGATGGCGCCTGGTTGTGACTTCAACAATCCCAGAATCGATTTCAGGAGTGTGGTCTTTCCACCGCCATTCGGTCCAATGATGCCGAGAAAATCATCGTCGTAGATGGTCAGTGACACATCTTTCAACACATTCGGCTTGTTTTCATAACCGACGGTCAGGTTTTGAATTTCAATCAGTTTATTCATCTACATCACGTGCTAATATATCGGCCATACGCAGCAACTCCTTATTCCACTCATAATTTAACGGATCAATTTCAAACACCTGCGCACCGATCTCACGGGCAATCACTTCCATATTTTTTGTATCGAATCCTTTTTGAATAAACAAAGTATGTATCTGCTCCCGGCGGGCCAGATCGACCAATGTTTTCATTTGTGCCGGTGAGGGAGTTTTACCCTGAAACTCCACACTGTGTTGGTGCAGATTGTAGTCTTTCGCAAAGTAGGCAAGTGCCGGATGGTAAATGATGAAGGCACGGGAGGAGGCACGAGCCAGTTTATTCCGTATGAGGCTGTCGGTTTCGGTTAGTTGTCGGTTGAACCGGAAGAAATTAGCCCGATAGGTTTCTTCGTTTGCAGGATCTGCCTTCACCACAGCCTCCAGCATATTGGAGGCCATTATCTTCACTGCACGGGGTGACGCCCAGAAATGGGGATCGGTGTCACCATAATTATGATCTTGATCGTGCCCATGCCCTGCATGATCACCCCCTTCAACCCGCTCAATGCCTGTAGAGCAGTCCACCAGCGTGATGTGGGGGTTGTTGGTTGCCAGCCGTGTGCTCCAGGCCCGTTCAAAGCCAAGGTCGCCCACCATAAAGTAAATCAGGCT
>DFYK01000002.1:17967-18469 GCA_002383605.1 Proteiniphilum sp. UBA4084
CCTGTTTGACATGCGAGGAGCAGTGTAGGGAGTAATATATACAAAAAATATTTTTTCATCCGATAAGTTTGATAGACAAATATAGCGAATTTCGTTCTTTGCCGAAAATCATAAACAAAGTTTGTCTATTTTTGTTGTCCGTGATCACAATCAATCTCATTCCATCGTAGACCTGCTGTCTCAAAATTTCATACAATCTGCTCCTTATGATTTCAGACAAAAGTTTCCTCCCGTCCATCATCGAGATCACAGAAGATGGTTCCCATACGCTGTATGTGCCGGAACTGAACGAGCACTATCATTCCACCCATGGCGCCATACAGGAGTCGACCCATATTTTCATCAGGGAGGGACTACTACACAGACTTCAGATTCAGCCTTCCGGTGGACAGGAACCATCGAAATTACAGCATGATCCGGAAGTGCAACAAAAATTCTCCCCGGAACAGACACTACAACCCTCCCGTACAATCAATCTGCTGGAAATTGGTTTTGGCACGGG
>DFYK01000072.1 GCA_002383605.1 Proteiniphilum sp. UBA4084
AAGCGTACTCTCCAACGGCATGCATATCTCGAAAAAAACTGTTTTCGAAGCATTGAGAAAGGTAGACAATCCTATTTTGAAATTGGATTCTGCTTTCGATGAAACCGTCCGGCTGATCGATCGTCCCAATGCTCCATCCTATACTGTGGCAAAACAGGTTGAAAAATACAAAAAATTCCGGAGTAATTTTATCCTTCAGACGATGTTTCTGAAAGGGGTATTTGAAGGGAAAGAAATCGACAATACCACAGAGAAGGAGATTTCAGCCTGGCTGGAGCTCGTCATGACACTCCAACCCCGGGAAGTGATGATTTACACCATCGACAGGGAAACGCCCGCCAGCGGGCTTGAAAAAGCCCCTCTGGCAGTTCTGCAAAATATCGCAGCACGCGTTACCGAATCAGGCATCAAAACCAATGTGGCGGGATAGAGATACATACCGCACATATCGCGCATCGTATATATCCTTTTTACTCTTATCCGGCGTATAGAGAGCAAGGTCACCCTGTTCCAGTCTTGCCTGGGCTGCTTCCACGGAAGGGAAAATGCGGGCAGCCACAGCGGCACACATCGCCACGCCCAACGCTCCGGATTGCTGTGCAGCAGCTACCTTGATAGGCACTCCCATGATATCGGAGAGGGTCTGCATTACGTAAGGAGATTTCAGGGAGATACCCCCCACCCCGATTACCTCTTTCACCTTCACCCCCTCCTTTTTCAGATGTTCCAGGATGGCGCGCGACCCAAAGGCAGTCGCTTCCACCAGGCTTTTGTAGATTTGGGCGGGAGTGGTAGCCAGCGTAATTCCGACGATTCCTCCTTTGAGGGTCTGATCGGCGAAAGGAGTTCGGCGCCCGTTCAGCCAGTCCACAGCAACGGCATCAGAATCCGTCACTGGAAGCTTTTCTGCCTCTTTGTTCAACAGTGGCAGTATCCGATTTGCCACATCGGCTCTCTGCTCCTCCGGGAACAGATTCAACGACCATGAAAGTATCTCTTTCCACCAGGCATACACATCACCGAAAGCCGATTGCCCGGCTTCAAGGCCTGTCAGTCCGGGCACGACCGATCCATCCACCTGACCGCTGATACCGGAGATGGTCCTATCACCGATATCCTCCGTTGGGGTGATCACAATATCACAGGTAGAGGTGCCGATAATCTTCACCATTGTGTGGGCTTTGATACCTGCGCCAATCGCGCCAGCATGCGCATCAAGAATACCCACGGCGACATCGATCCCTTCCGGCAATTTCAGTCGCTCTGACCATGCTTTGGTGAGTTTACCTGCAGATGTGTCGCTCGTGTATGTTTTGTTGTTTAAATGGCCTGCAAACCGGTCGAGTAGGGGGTCAAGCGCAGAGAAGAACGCCTGCGACGGATATCCTCCCCATTCGTCTGCCCACATCCCCTTATGTCCCGCGGCGCAGCGGCTTCTTTTTATGTTTTCCGGTTTGAGATTACCGGTAAGTAGCGCCGGCACCCAGTCGCAATGTTCAATCAGTGAATAAGCCTTCTCCCGAATCCTTTCATCGGCTCTGAGTAGATGCAGTGCCTTTGCCCAAAACCACTCCGACGAATAAGTCCCACCGGAACGGGAGGTATAGTCGGTTTCCCATGAATGGGCAAGCCTGTTTATCTCATCCGCCTCCGCGATGGCAGTATGATCCTTCCACAGGACAAACATTGCATCCGGATTGTCGGCATGCTCCGGCAAAAGAGCCAGTGGCGTTCCCTCCCGGTCTGTGAGACACGGAGTACTTCCTGTAGTATCAATGCCTATCGCTACAATGTTTTCTCTTTCGGCGACTGTCAATTGATTCACAGTGCCCTGTATCGCCTCTTCCAGCGAATCGATATAATCCTGCGGATGCTGGCGATACCGATTGGCTGAAGGGTCGCAAAACAACCCTTTTTTCCAGCGTGGATAAAAGGCTGTATGAGATGCCACCTCTCTGCCTGTGGTGCAATTTACAACCAGTGACCGGCAGGAATCCGTACCAAAATCTACTCCGACTACCAATTTGTCCATAATGATTTTATTTTCCGTTCCCCAGCTTTTTACTCCGTGCAATGGTAAAACTATACAAAGTAATGATTGTAAACGCGATGGCCGGAACCCAATAAGCAAATTTAATGCTTCCGGCCTGGTCAGAAAGAATACCTTGTATCTGTGTGAGCAATGCCGCACCGGCAATGGCCATGACCATGCCTGAACCGGCGATCTTGGTATCCTCTCCCAGTCCCCTCATCCCCAATCCGTAGATGGTGGGAAACATGGCCGACATGCATCCTGAAATTCCAATCAGCGCATAAACACCAGTGAATCCTTCTCCGTAGATCGTCATGAGTGAACAGATTACTGCCAGAATACCCAAGCCCGACAGAATATTGACCGGTCGGGTATATTTCATCAGCCAGGTAGAAATAAAACGCCCCGATACAAACAATATCAGTGAAAGAATATAATAGGTTGCTCCGGCTTGTTCCGACGTACGGGGCAACAACTCATTCAAGCCCAGAAATTCACACAGGCCATAGAACCCTCCGGCCAGGGGTTCCACTCCCCGCAATGCATCGATGATTGCTGCCTGTGATGGATTTTCACCCAGACTTGCAATCACCGTGTCGAAATTGAGCTGCTGCATTGCATAACGAATGATAAACGACCAGACCGCAATCTGTGCACCCACATAGAAAAACTGTGCGATCACTCCCCACACGTAGTTTTTGTTCTTCTTCAACCGGCCCCAGGTAGCTTTCAGATTGAGGCTCTTGTCTTCATCCTGCGCTTTGGGCATTGTGGTAAAAAAAATCAGAAGGAACAACGTCAGCATCACCAATCCAAGAATCAGATAGGCCGTAGTCACTGCATTCAGCTCTCCGTTCTGTATGGAAACCAGCTCCGAAGCACTCAGTGCCTCTCTCTGTGTGGCGGTCATGGTATTAAGTTGCGACAGCACGAAGATCTGGCTTACCAAAACACCTGTAAGGGCACCGAAAGGGTTGAATGACTGGGAAAAATTGAGACGCCTGGTTGCGGTTACCGGATCACCCAGTGAATACACATAGGCGTTTGCCGATGTTTCAAGGACCGACAGCCCTGCGAACAGCACGAAGATTGCAAACAGATACGTCGCAAAACTCAGCGGCGAGCTAACGCTGTTTGCCAGCATGGCAGGATAGAAGAGCAAGGTGCCGAATATGCACAGACCCAGGCCGAGCAATACGCCCGATTTGTAGGTATTTTTTTTGATAAAGATGGCACCCGGCAGTGCGAAAAAGCCATAACCCAATAAGTAGCAGACAACCTGTATCCAGGCAGTCTGCGTATCCGAGAGGCTCATGATGCGTTTGAATGCCGCCAGCATGGTGTCTGTCATGTTATTGGGCACAGCCCAGATAAAAAACAGGGCCGTGAGCAGAAAAAAAGGAAAGATAATCCCGGCAGGGACCAGACGGTGTTTTACTACGTTTGAATTCATATACTTCAGTTGTCAGTACTAATTAAAAATATTTTTTACTTTGCCGAGGTCCACACCCAATAATTTTTCTGCGATGGGGGAGAGGTCGGTTTCATTTCCCACGAAATGATATACGTTGTGTTTGTGTGAGAGTGATTCACCCGGTTTCAGAAAGGCTGCAGGAGAACTGCTTTCCAGTTCCAGAAAGGGGCCCATGATGCTTCCGTCCTCCAGCGGTCCGTCGTTGTATGCGTTGAGTGCATCTCCAGTCAGCGGGTCTCTCTCCGGATTCCACTCCTGNNCCTCTTGCCTTGCCATCCGTTTTAAAATAAAGAATCCCGTTTTCGTCGATCAGCCGGTCTGCGGGTATCTCACCGAAATAATCGGAAGTAACCACCCGGCCCAGATCGCTTTCATCACCTGTGCGGTAAGGGACTATTGTCACTGCCGAGTCGGAGGGTATAAACATATCAAGCATCCAGATACAGACTGTGCCGGTTTCCGGGGTCCATTCATAATCATTTTGATTGGTAATCCTGTTCTCGGTTGCGTAAGCCACGGCCTGTACGTTTTTTGACATGATAATGCCCAGCGAAGTGGCAATTTCACTGTCAGTGATGAGCGACACGGTACGTTCCACAGCAACAAGCAGGTTATGGCCCAGGTAATTCTGCAATTCCATTTCTTTGATAAATTTTGCGCTCTTCGTGGTGGCATCTCTCACTTCCCACGCTGCAATGTCAATTCCTTTGGGTGTGTGCCAATTGTCGTACACCTGTTCTTTTCCAGGTTCAAAAAAGATGGAATATCGACCTCCCTCAGGACCAAGCCACAAACGGTTTTCTCCGCCAAAGCCGTTCATATGTTCATCCACGATGCCGGCATCAAAGAAGTTATAATTCACAAACCCGTGACTCTTTCCCTCCAGGCCGTTGGCAGTAGATGTAAATACCTTGGCCTGATATTTGGCCGAAAGAATTACCTGTGCTTTTTCATCATCCGATTTCAACAAAATTAGGCTGTCTTTTTCAGAGAGATAGTTCAGGTCGTACCCGAATGTTCCTTTTTCGTAGTTCATTTCCATAGATTCCGATGTTTTTCTGTTACCGCTGCAGGAAAGCGTAAAAGCTCCTCCGATTAGCATGGCGGCGACGATTCCTTTGAATTGATTTCGTTTCATCATGTTATTTAATATTTTTTTTTCATCCAGTTCTTTTCTTAATTTACAGCCGGAAGATATATCCGTCTGTCATGATCATTTCCCTTTATCTGATTTCCTCAATTTCCGGAAAATGATCCAGGATGCGGTTATATGCTTCAGCGGCAGCCCCGTTTCCCCAGTCGTAAATGGTAAATTCACCCATTCCTTCACCCTCGGGACTTGTGCGTCCACCGTGTCCATAATTCTCCATGGTAAATCCGTAATCTGCGGAGCCAAAAAAAGGATAAACCTTTTCCCACTGCCTCCGTGTTACCGGATTTTCGGGCGCGTACATCATCACAAAAGAGGCTTTCAGGGCAGCAATACCCCGTTCCCGATACTCCTGAATCCCAAGCAGCTGCCCATATCGGAGAATCAGTTCCGCAAAGAGGCTCTGCCGTGCATCGTTCCACTCTCCGTCGGCATTCATCACTCCGAATCCGCCCAGCACGTGCACGTAAATATAGGGTGGCTGCCACGAAGCCTGTGTCATCAGCAATTCGTCGAGTGTACGTTGTCCATACTCCAGGTAACGCTTTTCACCTGTCATTCTGAAACTCTCAAGCAGTGCTTCCGCAGTCCAGAACATGGAAAAGTTGTTCTGCTTGTGCATATTGTTGCGGGTAACCTTCTTTCCCACCAGGTGGTCTGAACCGTATCGGGAGCAGGACCAGTAGGTTTCAAAATCTTCCCAGCGGCCTGTAGGGATAACCTCACGGATCACCGCGTCCATGGCTTTGAGCGCTGCTTCTTTATATTCCTGCTTCCCGGTCAGCTCATGCAGTTTCAGAAGAAAGGTTACTGACAGGGATGTTTCTGGCGAATCGTTCAGGTACTCCATCGGCTCAAGTCTATTGAGCGACAACCATGCCGGAAAAAAACAGTTGGGATATTGGGTTTTCAGCAGCGATTTGGCATAATTCTCGGCAAAATCAAGTAACCGGACATCTTTTTCCAACTCATCATACCAGCGAAGCATCAGCAACCCCGTCCAGCTCATATCCAGAATNNACGGCGATTCGCGGGGGTTCCACGTATATGGATTCCGATTAGAGTTGCCCCAATAATGGGTATCCCAACCTTTGCTGCGGTTGTATTTTCTACCGTCAATTTCCTCTTCGTGCATTTCGGTGCCGATAAGTCC
Organism: Proteiniphilum sp. UBA4084; assembly: GCA_002383605.1. GTDB lineage: Bacteria > Bacteroidota > Bacteroidia > Bacteroidales > Dysgonomonadaceae > Proteiniphilum. Next base: position 5,810 of record DFYK01000072.1, read on the forward strand.
GTAAAAAAAACCGTTGACCTGTGGAAAAGAGAGGGCCAGTTCTTTGGTAAGCTGGGCTTTTCCCATCAATTCCTCATTGCCTGTTCTCCTGGCATACCGGTACAATCCGCTTGCCGAGCGAAGAGAACTAAACCACGCTTGGTTCCAGACAGACCGGAATTCCCGCTCGTTTACCTCGCCGGGATAGTTGGGGCTCTGTGTGACGTTGACGATGAAGGCTGGAGCACCCACCCTCCTGCCGTTGAGCGTGAACTCCTGCCAGACAGCATCGGACCAGCTGTTGAATGCCCAGTGGTAGGTATGTTCCACGTAAGGTTCCAATGAGCCATCCAATGGATTACCCTTTCTATATAGCGGGCTTCCCCAACGACTCCACATAAACTCCAAAGGTTTACGGAACGGATTTCGGACCGCAGCCGTAATTGCAGAGTAAAGCAGATAAAAACCGATTTCCACCTCACCGGCGGGATATACTGCCCCGTGTTCATAACGAAAAAGCACATGGCCATCCACACTGCTGTTACCCATACCGAGGATCAGCCGGTTTTGCTGTGCATCCATATCGAGATACCATCTCACCGGTGTTCCCTCGCTCATTATATTGAGATCAGGTATTAACGCCAGCATCTGTTGTTCATCCGAAACGATGAGGGCAGGAGAGCGGAATACATGTTGATCGATGACATGATGCGGGGTGGGGGTGAGGTGCGGCGACCAGTGGAAGGAGGGCGTAAAGCCCGGAATCAGTATCATCTGCCAGTCGTCCTGCTGCAGCGGTCCATCAAGCTTAAAGCGAATTCTCACATGCAGGCAACTGTCGCTCAAAACCTCAATCCTGCGGGTTCCCTTTTCATTTCCGAGCTGATCATACTGAATTTCCCCTATCTCATTCTCGAATGAATGGGGTAGCTTCACCACGACCGATGAAGTTTGATTCCTTCTCCCCGGCTCATGTGCCTCTAAGAGGGAAGAGAAGGCAATGTATAAAAACAATACACTATAAATCAGCTTTTTTTCCATATCATCCAAACATCACATCATCATATCAGTCAATTATCACATCATCACATCAATTTACTCAATCCGTTCAAGCGTGATCAGTGTGAGTTCGAAGAGATTGGCTTTCCCATTGTCTCTAACATGTACCGTAATGGAGTTTGTCTGGGAAGTGAGTTGTATATCTCCCACGTGCACATTCTCCCTGTACCCATCCTTTCCTGCTTTTGTGGATATCCAGTCTGAAAGCTGTTTCTGACGCTGCCATATTTGGAAGTCGGCACCTTTTGGAGTCTCGTGATAATTAAGCAGTACCCTGTATTTACCCTCCGGCACATCCGTCAGCATGATCCTCACGGCACCTTTCCCAAAGGAGGTAAGGGCAAGCCCCCTGTCGAAGATTACCTGAATCCCTTTCTCGAGGGTAATCTCCATTAACTGGGGAAAATAAACATGCTTGGAGGGCAAGTACACTTCCCGCAATGTTTCTGACGGCTCCATCCGTCCCTTCAGTGGCCGATCGGTGTAATAGAAGGCTACCGACGCATAATCGACCGGGAAATTGTTCCCCACCTCTCCATGTTCCATGGCGTGATAGATCTCATTTTCGAAAGACAGTTTGTCGGAGAGGAAAAAACGGTATGCGCCTGTACGGTTCATCGGGAGGGAGTAATCGAGTGAGCCGTGGATCGGCATGCTGATGCCGCGGTCCCAGCGATCAAGCAGGGCATACCAGCCGCCATTGTAATAATCTTCAGAGCCGGTGCCGTGCATCCGCATCTTTCCATCCACATAGGTAGAATCGTCACTTTCAAAGAAGAGCGTCATGCCTGGACGAAGTCCCTGCGCGCTGTGGATGGTACCCACGTAATGACCTTTGCCCTCTGTTTTTAGAAAAGGATAAAACTCTCCTGTTTCAGGCTTTTCACGTCTCCATGCGGTGTAGAGTTTCCCCTCTTCCTTTTTGTCGCGCTTATGGTCGTTAAAATATACTTTTGCTGTTACTGATATCGGACTCTGCATCACCCCTTCCCGCTTTTTGTAGATCAGTTTCATTTCGGCCGACCGGTCATATGGCATCGGGAAGTAACTGTAATTGGTGGTTCCGTGTCTGCCCATTAAAATGCTACGCATCGCAGGCTTTCCATAGGCGTATCCAAAGTAATCGGCGAGGGGAGCATAAATTGCCTCTACCGGCTCATTGTCCCATTTCGCTGAAAGGATGATATCTTTATACAGACCTTCAAATGAAGTCCCGCCATCAATATCGAAACCGACAATGCGGCCACCGGCATTCTTATCGAAAAAGGCCACTTCCTCTCCCGGTTGAATTGTAAATGTTTTTTCTTCCGTATGGATTCTGTCTGATACACCGGTAGTATACTGGCTGACACTGGGCGAAATGTTACCCCACAGGTTTGTCACTTCGGCCAGCAACTGTTTGTCTGAAGTAGAAAAGTTTCCGGTCCAGCTCTCCACATTCATCCCCGGCAAACTCCTGCTTTGAATCTGATGAAACATGATCTTCTCTCCCTGAAATACAATCTTCAGTGATTTCTGAAACGGGATGGGTATATAGCAGTAGTAACCCCCAATCTCATTACCGCAAACCGGTTTGACAAATGGGTAGACCTTCCCGGAAAAAAGATCCATAAACTTGATTTTAAGACGGGCTGTTTTTTCTCCATCAAAATAAAATAACAGGGTGTCCTCTGTGGGGGTGGGAGTCCAGATCCGGTTCACCACACCCGGACCTTCAAGCTCAGCCAACACCAGGCTCCCTTTTTCCTTCCGGATATAGGAGTATTTTCCCGAGAATCCGTCGTCGTTACCGCCGGTTCTGTCGTAGCTCGATTCCTGATCAATCAACTGGTGATGCCGATATCGGGGTAACTGGTCTATGCGCATTAACTGTTTTACCTCATCACCCCAACGGTAAGTTTTGTTTTGACTCTGTGCCTGCAAAAAGACAAAAAATAACAGTGTGATACCTAAAATTCTGATTGAAATTCTTCCCATTGCTTTTGATTTTTCATTAGTTCATTTCCAGTTCTTCCCACCGCGATAAAGCAGGGAAACTGGCGTGTGGCTCGGTCTGATACCAGAATACCGCCGACGAGATATCAGATTGTTGTGGCAGGTAACGGCCGCCATGACGCCAGCCGAGATCCTGGATGGTGATCTTCAGATCCTTCTTAAAACGGATCGGATCCATCACATGCCAGCGGTAGAGACCGAACCGTTGTCCGGCTTTGTAGGTTTGATCGGGCGGAAGGACCTGCACCAGTCCGGCATAAGGTGTGGTAAAAGTAACGTATTTTCCGTTACGGTCAAAGTTATAGGAACCGCAAAAATAATCTTCCGTACCGGTACCGATGATCGTAGGGAACTGTTTATCCCCATCCATGAAAAACTTTATTTCTCCTTCACCCCACCAGCCGTTGTTATTTACCTGCCAAGCCATATATACGCCCACATACTGCCCTTCACCCCTGATGCCATCTACAATGGTATAATCGGATGTTTTGTTCACTTTCGTCCGGCGAAACTGAGCATGAAAATAGGCAGCATCATCCGGCACATCGGTCAGTGTATAGTCGATCTGATAGTAGAGATTCATTGCATCTGCGTCGTTGATGTTGGTCATAGTAATCCTTGCCTTTTTACGGAAAGGCATCACCCAGTAACAATTGAAAGCACTCCCCGGGTTCACCGTGACGGGAAGTGAATTCAAGTGAGCGTACTCGTTCCAACCCATACCGAAAAAGTGGCCGGCCGGCACTTCCACGGAGGGTTCTTTTTCATCATCCCAATATATGCGGATGATGGAGAAGCGCCAGTTCCCCGTGGGGGTCATCCAGATATGCTGGATGGCACCCGGCCCCTCTATTTCGGCCATGGTGAAGGTTTCACCGGGTTCAATGCGGACATAGGGATTCACCTTCCACCCTTGTCCCAGATCACGTGCTGCATTTGTTGCATTGGCCGTGTTACGCGAAGCCTTCGGATCAGGGACAGCCATGCCTCCCTTTCCCTTTTCACCGGTAAAATTTTCGGGACTGATTGATCTTGTCTCTGCATCGGAGAGACGGTACAAATTACCCATGTTCATATCGAGACCGTTGAAATTACGGTTCTGCGCAAACGAAGTCACGGTAAAAATTAAAATAAGTACCGTAAAGATTTTTAATTTCAATTGCTTTATCATCGTGCTGTATTATAAATATTTTTGTGTCTCATTGTCAACAAAATACAAGTCCCCTTACGGGAACTTGTATTTTGTGCATCCGCTATTTTTATTGTGCAAAGTTATATCCGTCAGGCGCAATAAACAATGAGTTAAGATAATAAAATTTACTTCCATTGTTGTTGTTGGGTCCGGCAGATACCCTGATGTCAACAATTCCCTCTGCTGTAGGCTGAATACCGCTGACAACGACTGTCTTCGAACTGTTGTTCGATGCGTTTAACAGGACTTCTCCTGAATTTGCACCGATCGCTTCATATTTCGTTTCCCTATTGTCAGTCACGCCATTTCTGGAGCCAAAGAAGACAAACTGATACTTTTTGTTCGGATTTAGTCTATAAAGCGTAACTCCACTTCTCGGGTTAGTGTTGTCGCTCCAAATTGCGTCAACCGTCACTTCGCCGGGCAATCCCAATGTATTGGTAAAGGCTCCCGACTGATTTTCACCGTTAAAAGCAGCAGTGAAACTCAGCGCAATACCCGTATTGGTTCCTGAATCATCCGGGAGATCAAAGTGGGGATCATTGTTGGGTCGTTCAATATTATAGAACGGTGCTGCTGACAAGCGTAACCCCAAATCTATGTAAACGGGACGCAACAGCTCGAAACTGCTGGGTTGTACCGGAACGGGCATTCCCTCCGGCAAGACCATCATCGCATTTACGCCGAAGAACAGATTCCAGTGCTCGTTGTTGGGGCCTGGTTTTATCCTGATAGAAATGGTGGCATCTTCAGCAGGCTGGATATTCTCAATCACAACCAGTTTTCCCAAATTGTTATCATTGTCAAGATACCCTATTCCTTCGTTTTGGCCGACGGCATGAAACTCGGTTTCTGTTCTGTTGTCGTTAATGGATCCATAGAATACAAGGGTGTATTTTTGGTCCCGGTTTAGGTTAGACAGAGTCAACCCGCTCTGAGGTACAAATTTACCGTCACTAAAAAACATATCTTCAGAGGCCGATCTGGGTAACCCCAGCACATTTTGTAAACCTCTGTCCAAGGTTCCTGTGAAATTTTGAGATACCTCAATGGCAAAACTGGAGTTATTCCCGGCTGCATCTTTTAGTCCCCCAATCTTCTGATCATTCGGATGTCTGAAATTGTTAAACGGAGCGGGGCTTTCCACTCCTCCAAAATCGATAAATAGGGGAGCGGTCAAAACAAATTCATTCGGCTCCGGATATTTGAAATCTGTCAACTGGGTAACCGACTTTGGTGTCTTTACAGCTTCTGATGCGGCGGTCTTCGCCAGCAATGCATCATATTCCGAAAACATATTGGGAACAAAGGTATTGTTCAGTACATTCCCGAAGATGGATTCAAACCAGGTACTGGCAGCGGTAAAACGACCGATGCTCAGATTCAGGTGATAGCCGTCGCGGGTAAACTTATCGCCAATGTAAGATGTTCTTCCGTTCTGAATGGCGGTTCCACTGGGAACGACCATGCCGATACCGGCCAGTTCTTTCGCTTTCCACACCGCATCCACAATGGCATTATACATGGTCATCTGGTCGCTGTTGTAAGTGGGGAAACCAAAATGGTTTGAATCCTGGGCATAAGCCCATGTCTGATGCAGCATAAATTTCACCTCAGGGTTGGTGGTCAGAGCAGCAGCATAGTCCATCAACTGAGGTAAAAACTCCTGGTAGCCGTCAATCATTCCGGAAAGCTGACTCACTTCCTGAAAACTGATATAATCCCAGTTCTCTCCCGCAATGACCTCCATCAGGTTTCTGTCGTTAAAGCTGTTTTTAACCCCGTCCGGCCCTATCAGCCGCAACTGATAGGCTGAATTATTTTCGGAAGCATTTTTCCAATGTCCTTCCAGTGACTGCCCTCCGATGTACATATTGCCGATCATCACCTTATATCCGGCTGAATTGGCCAGATCATAGAGATAATTTTCGATGGCATCCTCAGAGAAGCTGTTTCCGATGGCTAAAATTTTAATGATCCGTTCTTCACCGACAGTGAGATCAGAAAAATATTTTAGCTTTCCGTCCGCTGATTCTACTTTGATTACCGTACTCCCTTCCGACAGACCGGTAATAATAGCCGATTGATTTCCGGACGGCTCAATGGAAGCTATCTCCGGATTCAATATGCTCCAGTTAAATGTTTTGGAAGCGCTGCCCAATGTATCGACAGCTGCTTTGATGGTATATTTTTCACCGGCTGTAATAGACACAGAGGTTTTGGTCATCCGCACAAACGGCTTGTTGGAGAGATCCACCGAAAAGTCGTCTTTGCAGGAGGTAAATCCCAGTAAAATCAATACCAAAAAACTTAAAGTAATTTTTAATGGCTTCATAGAATTATATTATTTCGTTCATACGATTATTCATATCCGGGTGCTTGCACCAAATTTGGATTGATATCCATCTGAGCCTGCGGTACAGGCCACAAATACATTCTCTTGTTAAAATATCTGTTCTTGTAGAAGGTCCGTTTATAAAAAGCCAGCGGATCATTGTCATCGTCACTTTTTTTGGTGCCGTTGAAGTTCATTCCGTACAGACTGCTATTGAAATACTTTTCTCCCAATTTCCACCTGCGTACATCATTGAACCGGATTCCTTCGCTGTTAAACTCAACCCGTCTTTCCTGGCGGATGGCTTCCCGCATCTCTTCTTTGGTGAGTCCGTCCAAAGCAGGTATTCCTGCCCTTTCCCTTACCAGATTCACATACTGATACACTTCCGCGGTGGGACCTTGCGCTTCGTTCAGTGCTTCGGCGTATCCCAGATAGGCTTCGGCAAGCCGGTACAGGATGCCGGGTTGATAGGGGAATCTGTTCTCCCTTGGGTATACCTCCAGGCTGATTCGCTTGCGCACATTGTATCCGTTTTGGGGTGCGTCGAAGGTGTATCCGGTATCACGTCCACCGTTTTGCAGAAACTCTACCCGTCGGTTTGCAACACCCAGCCATGCTTCGTTGAATATCACTGACACATAAAAACGGGGTTCACGGTTGCAATACATGTTGTAGGTTCCATCCATGGTCACCGGATACATATTTCCCTCTCGCAAATTTGCCGGACCACCTCCTGGCCAGGCTGTCATTCTTCTTTCCGGTGCGGCAGAAAATCCTTTTTCCACATAACCCGAAGCAGGATTAATAATCGGGGAACCATCTGCGTTATAACCCGTGATGGGAACTTCCCCGTTTTTCATGTAAAACGCATCCACCAGCTCCTGGGTGACACCCATCCCTGCATTTCCGGCGATCCCTTTGGGAAGATGATGCCGTTGGAAATCGGCAAGATTTGAGTTTTCGGAACGGCCGAAGATGATCTCCTTGTTCCCGTCCGAGAACCGCTTGAGTGAAAGGTTATAGTATGACATAAACGGATCAACAGAGCCATCGGCATTGTATTCTTTATACAGCGCGTAACCTCCGGCATGCGCTGCATCGATCAGCTCTTTGTGTGCTGTAGCTGCGCGGGTCCATTTGGAGGCGTCGTATTCAGCCTTGAACAGATTCACCCCTTCCGCATTTTTCCAGTCTTTCAGGTCGGAATTTCCGTTAAAAAGGGGACTCGCTGCAAAGAGCAATGTGCGGGCTCTGATTGCCAGTGCCATTACCGAGGTAACTCTTCCCCAGCTGTTATTATCGGGATAAACTGCCGGCAGTTTCGTGGAAACATCTTTCAGTTCAGTATCAATCCAGTCCACAATCTCGTCGTAGGGGGTTTGCCCGATCATCAGTTCCGATGCGGGTGCATCCACATCGTAGATCACACCGGGAGCAAAGGGTATCGGACCATACAGTTCAATCATCAAAGAGTAATAATAGGCAATGAGAAACCGAACCTCATTTTTCATCTGATCCACATACTCCTGGGTCAGATCGGCCTCGGGGATCACCCGTACCTGCTCCAGAAAAATAAGGCCTGTACGGATTCTTTTGGGCAATTCCACCCAATAATAGGGATTCCATCCTGAGATCGGACTCCAGTTAGCCACCGTATAGGCATATACATTGGCCCAGCCAAACTGCTGCCATTCCTGCGGGATGGTGATGTCATCTCCCATTATATTGAATCCCTGGTCTTTAAAGTATCCCCACATGGGACTTGGCACGGAGGAATAGACACTGGCCAGCCAGTCTTCGGTCCTGATTTTATCGGAAAAGATCATTTCCATTGTCAAAAAATCATCAGGCTGGTAATCCAGATAGTCGGAACAACCATTGAAACCCAGGATGATTGAAAGCAATATGATTATATATTTATTCTTCATAAGTCAACTATTATTCATTAATTGTCAAAATTGATGCTCAGGCCTACAGATACCGATTTCATGATCGGATATCTTAACCCATCCGTTGTTTCCAGTTCCGGATCCCATAATTTAAATTCCGAGAATGTAAGCAGGTTGGAACCTCTTAGAAACAGGCGACTGTTGCGTATTCCGAGATGAGAAGTCAGCGATCTGGGGAAGGTGTATCCCAGTTCAATATTTTTCAAACGGATAAAGCTCATATCGCGCAGCCACCAGGTCGATGCCACGGTATTGTTTGCCACGGCCTTATCGCCCAAACGGGGCCAGAATACATCCTGTGAAGGATTTTCTGGAGTCCAGCGGTCGTCCACGTTCGAAAAGATGTTACCGGCACCCAGTACCGATCCGGGCAACCAGTTTTCACCTCCCAATATCTGATAAGTATTTCCCGTACCCTGGAAGAAAAAGCCAAAATCAAATGCTTTATACCGGATGTTGGCACCAAAGCCGTAAACGATTTCCGGTACGCGGGTACCACCGATGGCAGTGGCATCCACGGCTGTGATCTGACCATCACCATTCATGTCCCTGTATTTGATATCTCCCGGGCGGAGATTGTTCACATCGCTGAAATTCTGTACGGGAATGCCTTCTTTCAGCGTACCGTCCTCATCGAAATCATCCGCTGTGAACAGTCCTTCGGAAATAAGTCCGAACAGTTGACCCACCGGTTTTCCTTTTTGAGAACGGTAGGTTCCCACGATGGAGGCCGGCTCATCAATTTCTATCACTTCGTTACGGGCAAAAGTGTAGTTGGCGAGTGCCGACAAGAACCAGTCTTCATTCAACGCCTTGTTAACGGTTAACGACATGTCGATACCCGCATTGTCCACTTTGCCAAAGTTGGCATATACCGCTCTGTTGAATCCGGCGGATCCCGGTACATTCCGGCGCTGCATAAAGATATCTTTTCTCTTTTCTTTGAAAAGATCCACGGTATAATTCACGGTATTGTTCCATAATCCCAATTCCAATCCAATGTTGGATTTGGCTACGGTTTCCCAGGTCAGGTCGGCAACACCTACGTCACCTTCAGCTCTTCCGAGACGATAGATGTTATTTTCTGTACCCCACCGGTAGGAACCGGTATCCACGATAGTGGAGAGGTAGGCAAAACGATGATCTCCAATATTTGCACCCAGGATACTATTTCCGGCTTCACCCCACGAGCCCCTTATTTTCAGGTTAGAAATGGTATTGGCAACAGGTTGCATAAATTCTTCCTGTGAAACAATCCATCCAAATGCGAATGCTGGAAAGAATCCAAATCGCTTACCCGGAGCAAAATTTTCCGATCCGTTATACCCGAAGTTGAATTCACCCACATATCTCCTGTCATAGGTATAGGAAAATCTGCTGGCCACTCCCTGCGTACGATAAGGCAATTTGTCGCCCCGGTCATACTCTTTCTGGTTGTATAAAACCATGGTGTTGATGTCATGTACCCCGTTAAACACCCTGTTGTAAGAAACCATTCCCTCGAGATAAAGACTCTGGTCACCCCAGTCGGCACCCCTGGAATATCCCAGAAATTGCTCTCCATGATGAGAAATGGTTGTAATCAGGTTGCCGTTTGCATCGCGGGCGGAGGCAGGATTGTAATAATCGGGTGTCTTTGCACGCGTTACTGAATTTCCGGAAAACTTGTCAAAAGCGAAAGTCAATTTTGCCTTGAGCCCTTCGGTGATAAATTTCAGGTCCTGTTCCACAGAAGTAAGCGCTTCGATTTTACTGTGGTTCATTTTTTCATAACCCCGCTGGGTTGCCCACGCCCAGGGATTCTCTTTGGCAAAAACACGGGGTATCTTACCGTCTGCGTACATGGGTGGATGTACATAAGGTGGTATCCGCATCGCCTGATAAAAGATACCAAAATTTGATTCATCATTTCCCGGAGGGGCATTCTTGGTTTGCAGCATTCCTCCGATATTCACCCGCAAAAGGGTACTGGAGGTCACATTTACATCCACATTGGAACGCATGGTATATCTGTTTACCTTCAGCGAGGAGTCCCAATCCTGGTTTTCATCTCTTCGGATAATACCATTTTCTCCGTAATAACCAACCACAAGGGAATAGCGCAAAATATCAGAACCACCGTTGATGCTAACATTTGCTTTTGAACTTTGAGCCTGATCTTTTGCGACCACATCCCACCAATTTATATCGGGATATAATTCAGGATCGGTCTGGTTTGCATAATTTAGCAGCATCGCCTCGCTGGCAAAGGGCGCTCTGCCATTGTCGAGATTCATCTCGTTGATCAGTTCCAGGTATTTGACAGAACCCACATAGTCCAGCAACTTCACCGGCGAAGTATAGGATTGTTCAAAACGTGCTTCAACAGTAGGTTTTCCAATCTTTCCGCGTTTGGTATTGATCATGATAACACCGTTGGCGCCACGCACCCCATACACGGCACTGGCAGCTGCATCCTTCAGCACAGAGAAAGATTCAATTTCTTCCGGATCGATGTCGTGCAACGAACGCTCGATGCCGTCCACCAAAACAAGTGGCTGTGAATTGCCGGTAAAGGTACTGATACCCCGGATCCAAAAATCCGAATTATTGAACCAGGGGTTTCCACTTCGCTGTACAGCAATCACACCGGATACCATACCGGCAAGGTTATTACTCAGCGATCGGGTAGGTGTGATGGAAAGATTCGACGGTTCCACGTTGGTGATAGAACCCACCACGGAAGCTTTCTTTTGGGTACCATAACCCACAACCACCACCTCATCCAGTGCCTCCACATCTTCCTCCAGGGTTACATCCAATATACCCCGGTTTCCGACAGCAATCTCTTGCTCTTTAAACCCCACGTAGGTGAATCTTAACATCGGCGAGGATGTAGTCAGCGTAATCGAATATGTACCATTTATGTCGGTCACGGTACCGTTTGTTGTCCCCGATTCTGTCACGTTGACACCAATGAGCAATTCACCTTGTTCATCCATTACCCTACCGGTAATCTTTCGCTGCGATTGCAGTACTTCCAAATTGTCTGCCATCGCCCAACCAATGTTTCCAACACATAATAGCATCAGTAACAGGAACGTCAATTTTCTTTTTTTCATGTTTCTCCACATTGTTAAGTAATTTTCATGTGTAACTTTTAATATTTTTATTCATTTCCCCACAATTGAGGGTCATTTCCCTTGGCTTTGCGCCACGCGTCACGCCAACGGTGCAAGTCCATATGGTTGATAAAGGGTTTGGGCTTTCGCTGTTCTTTGGTGGGAGCGGACGGGAGCATCACGGCTTT
>DFYK01000030.1 GCA_002383605.1 Proteiniphilum sp. UBA4084
GTGGAATTTTCTTTCTGTTCCCTTTCCTGTGGACGATGAAGTACACCCCGGTTCATACATATGAACTGAGACCCATGAGCACCGCCTCTCTGACAAAAGCCGATCAACCGGTTGTGATGACCGATGCCAGCGGTAAAGACTATATCTCAGGTGTGTTAAAAGATTAAAGAAGATTTTTGTCTTCCTTAAACCATCCTGCATACATCAGGTAGTTGTTCGCGATTTTCTGGTTCATCTCTTTTGATTGGGCAGGATCCACTTTTTTTACGAATTTTGCAGGTACCCCGGCATAAATGCTGCCGGGTTCTACCTGTGTACCGCTCAATACCACTGCGCCGGCGGCAATAATTGCCCCTTCACCCACCACGGCATGATCGAGCACGATGGCGCCCATCCCAATCAGCGCGCCATTCTCTATCTTTGCCCCATGAATGACCACATTGTGTCCGATAGAGACATCGTCGCCAATGATGGAAACCGACTTCTGATAAAGGGTATGAATGACCGTGCCATCCTGCACGTTCACCCGGTCGCCGATACGAATGGAGTTTACGTCGCCGCGCAATACGGCATTATACCAGATGCTGCAATCGCGGCCGATTACCACATCGCCGATAATGGTGGCATTCTCTGCGAGATAACTGTTCTCACCGATCTGGGGTGTGAAACCGCGAACCGATTTAATTAAGGCCATGTAGAAATTTGATTTTTTGAGAATGAAGCTACAAGTTTATCTACGAAGTCAAAAACTGTTATATGGATTTCGTTTTACTTTTTAACCATGCTTTCTCTCCCTTGTCCAGATATTTTTTCAGCTTGCGGTACACCATTTTGTGGTAGTTGTTCAGCCATTTAATCTCTTTTTTTGTCAGCAGTTTCTTCACAATAGGTTTTGTATCGATGGGGCAAAGGGTGATGGTCTCAAAGTTGTGAAACGAACCAAACTCTTCTGTTTTTTGGTACTCCTGCGTTACGATGAGGTTTTCAATGCGGATTCCGTATTGATTGGCCCGATAAAGGCCCGGCTCATTGGAGGTGACCATCCCCGGTTGTAGTTTGGTAGGATTCTCTTCCAGACGGATATTCTGTGGTCCTTCGTGTACGTTGAGGAAGTGGCCGATACCGTGTCCCGTGCCGTGCCAGTAGGTAAGTCCGTTTTCCCATAAAGCTTTGCGGGCCAGGATATCGAGTTGTGAACCGCGCGTTCCTTCGGGGAAAATTGCGGTCGCCAGGGCAATATGTCCTTTCAGCACATGCGTGTAATCTGCCTTCATCTGTTTGGTGAGTTTCCCGACTGCGACCGTACGGGTAATGTCGGTGGTCCCATCTTTATACTGTCCACCTGAATCAATCAGCAACAAACCTTCCGGCTCCACCTTCAGACAGGTTTCCGGCATAGCGTGATAATGGATCACAGCACCGTTGGGACCATATCCGGCAATGGTGCCGAAGCTTTCACCCACGAATAGCTCCTGCTGAGAGCGGTATTCGAGGAGTTTTTCAGCTACCGTCACCTCATTTACTTCACCGGCAGGTACTGCCTGCTCAAGCCACATATAAAATTTTACCAGAGCCACACCGTCTTTGATCATGGCGTTGCGGAAACCGTTCAGTTCGGTTTCGTTTTTGACGCTTTTCATCAGATCTATGAACGAAGGGATGTCCACTAACCGACATGAAGCGGGAATGGTTTGACGTAATTTGTAATTGATCTTACTTCCGGTAATGCAAACACTGCTGTTCTTCGGCAGATTGGCTACATAGTCGAATATCTCCTGATAATCCCGCAGGATTACATCCTGCTCCGCGTAAGCATTTGCAACTTCATCGGTCAGTTTTTCCGGATCAATAAACAGAATGGATTCTTTTTCAGAAACATACCCGTATGCCATAGCCACCGGGTTGTAATCTACATCGTTGCCCCTGAGGTTAAAGGTCCACGCCACCGCATCGAGGGTCGCGATGATGATGCCATCGGCATCCACCCTTTTCAGCTCGTTGTTGATCCTGTTGATTTTGCTCTTCACCGATTCACCGGCGATCTCTTCGGGGAGAATGAAAACTGTGTTTTTTGGGATTCCCGGACGATCGCTGTAAATTTCCGAAAACGGATCAAGAGTAGTCTCCAGTTTGATCTCTTTGGACTGTAGTCTGTTTTGCAGGGCGAGGGCGTCGGAAGCGGCATATACCAGCCCATCGATCCCTACTGTACCACCCGGACCCACCTGTGCAATGATCCACTCGGTCATATCGGGTGTATCGGCCTGTCCCATTTTAAAAAGTTCAAATCCCGTATCAGCCAGTTCATCGGCAGCCTGAAGGAAATAACGTGAATCGGTCCACACACCTGCCTGTGTTTTGGTCACGACGGCTGTACCGGCTGAGCCGGTGAAACCACTGATCCATTTTCTGGTTTCCCAATGCTTGGGGGGATATTCACTCACATGGGCGTCGGTACTGGGGATGATGAATGCATCCAGCTGCTTCTCCTCCATGAATTGTCTCAAGGCTAAAAGCCTTTCGGGGATTTCACTTGTCTTCATTTCTCTATGATTTAGCTTTTAAAACAACAAATGTAATAAATTTGTTCTTACATTTGGATTCGGTAATATCCTGTGAAATCATTATTATTATCCAGTCTAATTTCCTATATTTGTCTTGAAAAATAAATGCAGGCACGGAATTCAATATTTACAAGAAAAACATAGACGAAAGCCGTAAAAAATTAAATATGGCCAAAGTTCAGGCTATAAGATTGATTCGTATGGACAACAGATCAGAAATCATCATATGCCAGACCGAAGATGGTCTTACCAAAATCGAAACGAGATTGGAAGACGATACCGTTTGGCTGACACAAGCTCAAATGGCCGAGTTGTTTGAGAAGGGGAGAAGTACAATAACAGAACATGTTAACAATATATTTCAAGAAGGGGAATTAGATGAAGAATCAGTATGTCGGAATTTCCGACATACTGCCTCTGATGGGAAAAGTTATGAAACAAATTTTTACAACCTCGATGTCATCATCTCTGGAAAAATAACCCATCAACAGATGTTGGAAAAAGCACAACAGGAATACGACAAATACAAAGGAAAGACCGCAAACCAATTAAGTAAAGTGGAAGAAGATTTTATCCGGCAGATCGAGCAAACGGCTAAGCAAATCGAAAAAGCAAAGAAAGAAAATGAAAAACAATAAATGACCCGTGGAGTTTGTATTCCAGATAATAAAAATCACCCTGACCAGAAGTTTAAGATAACAAAAAGAGGGATCACATTTTTAGAGTTGTTGAATATCTAGAGTTTAGTATTAGTAATTGATTGAACTTAAATTGTGCATACAATTCATTTTCAGTAGATAATTAACAGAGATAAAATGAAATGAAGACTACAATTGAACTCACAAATATGCGGTTTTATGCCTATCATGGCGTGCTACCGCAAGAAAGGGAAACGGGCAATGTGTTTATTGTGAACATTACACTGGAAGCAGATCTCGCCGCTGCCTGCGAGAGTGACGATGTGTATGACACCATCAATTACGCAAATGTGTTTTCACTGGTGAAAAAAGAGATGGAGCAGCCCTCCAATCTTTTGGAACATGTAGCCGGGCGGATCATAGAGAGCCTTATTGCGGAGTTTCCACAAATTTCTATAGTGAGAGTAAGTGTGGCCAAGATGAACCCACCTGTAGACGGGGAGATGGAAAAAGCAGCGATTGTGCTTACTGCAACACGCTAAACTGCCAACTTTTTCGTAACTTTGCAGAAAATTCGGAACAGATGGATGAACGTGCAGATGATAGGATTCCTCCCTTTGAAACAGAAGTGATTGACGCATCTCCTGATGAGACGGTGCAGCAGGACGAACCGTTGATGTTGCGCACCGAGAATCTGGTGAAAAAATATGGTAAACGGACTGTGGTGAATCACGTTTCCATCAACGTGAGGCAGGGAGAAATAGTTGGATTGCTCGGACCGAACGGAGCCGGTAAAACGACTACATTTTATATGACTGTCGGGCTGATTGTCCCCAATGAAGGTGAAATATTTATTGGCAAGCAGAACATCACCGGTTATCCGGTCTATAAACGTGCGCAGAACGGTATCGGTTATCTGGCACAGGAAGCCTCCATATTCCGGAAAATGACTGTAGAAGACAACATCAAATCGGTGCTGGAATTCACCAATATGTCCGTCCGGGAACAAAAGGAGAAGCTTGAGACACTGATCGAGGAATTCGGGCTGCAGAAAGTACGCAAGAATCCTGGCGACCGCCTTTCGGGAGGAGAACGACGTCGTGCCGAGATTGCTCGCTGTCTGGCCATCGACCCGAAATTTATCATGCTCGATGAGCCTTTTGCCGGTATCGACCCCATTGCGGTGCAGGATATACAATCTATTGTGGCGCAACTGAAATACAGAAATATTGGTATTCTCATTACCGATCACAATGTGGATGAGACGCTGAGTATCACCGATCGTGCCTATCTTCTTTTTGAAGGGAAGGTGCTTTTTCAGGGTACGGCCGAAGAGCTGGCTGCTAATCCTGTAGTTCGGGAGAAATATCTGGGGCGCGACTTTGAACTGCGCAGACGTACTTTCGATACGCCCTGAAATTATGGCACGCCTGCTATCCATCGATTACGGGAAAAAACGTACTGGGATTGCCGTGAGCGATCCCCTACAGCTTATTGCCAACGGGTTGACAACGGTAGAGACTCCCAGGCTGTTTGATTTTTTGGCAGATTATTTAAAAAAGGAAGAAGTTGCTGTGATTGTAGTCGGCCTGCCCAAACAAATGAATAATGAACCGTCGGAAAATATGAAACGTGTGGAGCCTTTTGTGAACAGGCTCAGGAAGATTTATCCCCACATTCCGGTGGAGTATTACGACGAGCGGTTTTCATCGAAGATGGCACAACAGGCCATGATTGATGGAGGGCTCAAAAAAAAAGAGCGACAAAATAAGGCACTGGTAGATGAGATCAGTGCCACCATTATCCTGCAGGGATATATGGAAAGCAAAAGAATGAGATTATGATTTTACCCATTTATATTTATGGTCAGCCGGTGTTGCGAAAGGTAACCCGGGATATCGACCCGGAAAATTATCCGAATCTGAAAGAACTTATTGACAACATGTTTGAGACCATGTATAAAGCCGACGGGGTGGGGCTAGCCGGCCCGCAGGTGGGTCTGGAGGATCGCCTCTTTGTGGTGGATCTTGCTCCACTCGCAAGTGAGGAACACCCGGAGTTTGGTGATTTTAAAAAGGTTTTTATCAATGCCCACATCACGGAGCGAAGCGGCGAAGAGGTATTGATTGAAGAGGGATGCCTGAGTATTCCGGGCATCCATGAAAAGGTGCCCCGCGAAGACAAAATACGAATATCATATCTCGATGAAAATCTACAGCCCCAGGAAGAAACGTATGAGGGATATATGGCACGCGTGATCCAGCATGAGTATGACCATCTCGACGGAATCATGTTTGTGGATAAAATATCTCCCCTGCGCAAAAGGATGATCAAAGGCAAACTCTCCAACATGGAAAAGGGAAAGGTCGCCTGCGATTACAAGATTAAACCGGTGCGTTAATCTTTTACTCCGGTCAGCTTTCGGGCTGCCTTTTCATCCAGGAACCAAAGAAGATTTCCCGTATCCGGTTGTACCAGCGCTGCCGGATATTTTTTTTCAGTCAGGTGGGGATGGTCGATAATCTCTTCGACCTTATCTGCTTTATTTTCACCGGTCACCAGAAACACGACATTTCTGGCGGCATTGATCACCTTCCCGGTGAGACTCACCCGTTTCTGGCCGCTTGTGGGATGGGTTGCTGTCACACAATTCTCCGGACTATTCCAAAGTTCAATTTCATGTGGAAAGATGGACGCTGTATGTCCGTCGTCTCCCATTCCCAGCATCAGCATGTCGAACGCAGGAACGCCGTGTATGGGTTCCAGTTTGGCGCTGAGTAAATCACCATAGCGTTTGGCTTCCACTTCCGGAACATTCTCTCCGTGAATGCGAAAGATATTTTTGTCGGACACCGGTATGAAATTGAACAGATGCTCTTTGGCCATTTTGTAGTTACTTTCATCGTCGGTGGGCGCTACACAACGTTCATCACCCCAGAAGAATTTTATTTTCCTCCAGTCGATCTCACCCTCAGGGAGTTGTGCCCAATAGTTGAACAGCGACCTGGGTGTGGAACCACCCGAAAGGGCAATTGTAACATCATCCTTTTCTGCGAGAATATCCTGAAACCATGCAGTAAATGATTGATTCAAATCGGCCAATGTCTTAAATATCCTAATATCCATATTTCATTTTAATAAATAGCGTTCAGCTGTCAGCGATGTCTTTCGTCTTGATACTTTTGTCTTATTTTATAGTTCACAATAAATCCCGTCTTCCGCCAGATTTTTGCAGGGATAACGCCAGGTGTTTTCTTTTCCTTCAATCAGATCATCGGCTACATCGGGTCCCCATGATCCGGAGGGATAGCCGTGTAGTGGAGCCTCTTTGTCATTCTCCCAGTAATCGAGTACGGGTTGTACAAATCTCCAGGTTTCTTCAGCAGCCTCATTGCTCATGTAAAGCATGTTGTCGCCGTTCATGCAGTCGAGAATCAATCTTTCGTATGCACTGGGAATGTAATGATCGTTCAGATCAGTATAGTGAAAATCCATGTTGACCGATTTCACCTCATAACCGTTTCCCGGGATCTTCATCCCGGTCTTGAGCAGAATTCCCTCGTCGGGTTGGATTCGCAGAATGAGCTGGTTGTCTGAATTGGTCGAGTTATCGGCCAATTTAAATAGCTTTTGTGGTGAGGGTTTGAAATGAATCACCACCTCCGTCACATTCGTGGGCAATCTTTTGCCAGTGCGGATATAGAAGGGGACACCTTGCCAGCGCCAGTTGTCGATATAGATCTTCATGGCTGCATAGGTTTCGGTGCGTGAATCTTTATCCACATTTTTCTCATCCCGGTAACCGTTTAACTGTTTACCCCTGACTGTGGCATCGGTATACTGGCCGCGAATTACATTCTTTTTCAGGTCATCCTTACTGAAAGGACGCAATGAACGAAAGACTTTCATTTTTTCATAACGGATATCCTCCGCCGTGATCTTGGCCGGTGGTTCCATTGCCACCAGGGAGGCTACCTGCAGGAGATGATTTTGTATCATATCACGCAAGGCGCCTGAGTGGTCGTAGTAGCCGCCCCGATCTTCTACTCCGATGCTCTCGGCCGCAGTGATTTCTACATGCTGAATAAAATTCCGATTCCATAGCGGTTCATAAATCCCATTGGCAAAACGGGTTACCATCAGGTTCTGTACTGTCTCCTTTCCCAGATAATGGTCGATCCGGTATATCTGCTCCTCATCGAAGAACTCCAGCAACTGCTCATTTAGGGCGATGGCAGAGGCAAGATCTCGACCGAAGGGTTTCTCAATAATAATTCTTCTGAATCCCTTTTGCTGCTGCGTCAATCCATGCCCGTAAAAATACTTGGGAATGATGGCGTAAAGAGAGGGAGGAGTGGAAAGATAAAAGATATAATTCTGTCCGAGATTATACTTCTTGTTCAGCGAGATTAGTTTATCTTTCACGTGTATATATTCTTCTCCTTTTCCGGTGTCGATGCTCAGGTAGTGAAGCCGGGTCAGAAAATCATCAATCTTCTCTTTCGGGGCATCTTTATAATGTGCAAATAATTTAATTCCCTCTTTCATCTTTCTTCTGAACTGGCTGTCTGTGAATTCAGTCCGGCTTACTCCCAATACGGCATATCCTTCCGGAAGCGAGCCGTTCATATAGAGATCAAATACTGCCGGAATCAATTTCCTGTACGTGAGGTCGCCGGAGGCACCGAAAATGACCAGTGCCTGGTTGGTCGTTTTTTTCATTACACTATGCTTTTGGATACATGTAAAAACAAATAAACGACTAAAAAGTTGAATGACTTGGCGGCCAAAGAAAAAATCGATCTTTCATGGAAAGTTAAAATGATTAGAACTTTGATAGTTAGATAATTTATTGTATCTTTGCCGCTCGAAAAAATAAGTTTTTTTATTTAACGCTTTAATAATTAATTTGGTATGAATAATTACGAAACCGTTTTCATTTTGACTCCCGTTTTGTCTGATGCTCAGATGAAGGAAGCGGTTGAAAAATTCAAGAACCTCCTCACAGAGCAAGGGGCTGAAATTGTCAACGAAGAAGACTGGGGATTGCGCAAGATGGCCTATCCCATCGACAAGAAAACGACCGGTTTTTACACTTTCCTCGAATTCAACGCCGACCCGTCGGTAGTGGAAAAACTGGAACTTAATTTCCGTCGTGACGAACGTGTGATCCGTTTCTTAACCGTGAAACAGGATAAATTTGCATTTGAGTATGCAGAAAAAAGACGAAACAAAGGTGGTAAGAAGCAGGAAGCATATGCACAGGCTACCGAGAATGTGAAATCAAAGAAGCAGGAAAAGGCTGAACCGGTTGAAACAGAAGTAGAATCAAACGAAAAGGAGGATTAAGAAATGGCTAAACAATCAGAAATCAGATATTTGACCCCACTGTCGGTAGATGTAAAGAAGAAAAAATATTGCCGCTTCAAAAAGAACGGTATCAAATACATCGATTACAAGGATCCGGAATTCCTGAAAAAGTTCCTGAACGAACAGGGCAAGATTTTACCGAGAAGAATCACCGGTACATCATTGAAGTTTCAACGTCGTATAGCGCAAGCAGTGAAGAGAGCGCGTCATATTGCCTTGCTTCCCTACGTAACCGATTTAATGAAATAAGAAGGAGGAATAGATATGGAAGTAATTTTGAAAGAAGATATCATCAGCCTGGGCTACAAAGATGACGTGGTAAACGTAAAGAAAGGATATGCCCGCAATTTTCTTATTCCGCAAGGAAAAGCCGTAATTGCCAGCGAATCAGCCAAGAAAGTACTTGCTGAAAACCAAAAACAACGTGCCCACAAACTTGCACAAATAAAAGCAGATGCGCAGGCTATTGCCGACAAGCTGGAAGGTGTTTCACTGACAATTGGCGCCAAGACAAGCTCCACAGGCACCATTTTCGGATCTGTGACCAATATCCAGATTGCCGATGCACTTCAGGCAAAAGGATTTGAAATAGAAAGAAAGTTGATACTGATTAAAGATGCCGTAAAAGAAGTTGGTAATTACAAAGCTGTTGTGAAGCTTCACAAAGAGGTTTCAGTTGAGATACCCTTCGAAGTAGTAGCAGAATAAGTGCATCTGATCTTATATGAACAGCCCGGGAATTTTACCCGGGCTGTTTTTTTATCCGTGATGCTGCCGGAAAATTTCTACCGTGTCTTTGGCAATGGTCAGTTCTTCATCGGTGGGAATGATGACCACCTTTACCTTTGAAGAGGGCTTACTGATCACGACCTCTTTGGCACGAACAGAGGCGTTCAGTTCTTCGTCGATTTCGATGCCCATGAATTCCATGTTTTTGCATACATCGCTGCGGGTGACAGCCTGATTTTCGCCCACACCTCCCGTGAATACGAGGATATCAACACCACCCAGCACGGCGGCATAGGATCCCACATATTTCCGGATGCGATAATTGTAGGTGTTCATGGCCAGTATGGCCCGTTTGTTTCCGTTTTCTATGCCCGCCTCTATTTCGCGCATATCGGAGGAAATACCGGAGATGCCGAGTACGCCGGAGAACTTGTTCAACAGCGTGGAAATACCTTTGGTACCCATATGTTCCTTTTCCATGATGTAGGAGATTACACCCGGATCCACATCGCCGGAGCGGGTACCCATGATGAGGCCCTCCACGGGTGTCATGCCCATGCTGGTGTCAATTGATTTTCCATTTTTGATTGCTGTGACCGACCCCCCGTTGCCAATGTGCGCCGTGATGATGCGTTGTTCCTCATAGGGGACTCCCAAGAATTCACAAGCTCTTCTGGATACATACCGATGGCTTGTACCGTGGAAACCGTATCTGCGGATGCCGTATTTTTCGTATAAAGAGTAGGGAATCCCGTACATATAGGCATAGTCGGGCATGGTCTGATGGAATGCCGTATCAAAGACGCCCACCTGGGGTGTGTCGGGCATCAGCTCCTGGATAGCATAAATTCCTTTCAGATTGGGCGGGTTATGCAGGGGTGCCAGTTCAATGCATTCATTCAGCATATCGATCACCTCCTCCGTAATCAGCACACTTGTGTTGAAGCGTTCGCCGCCGTGAACCACCCGATGACCTACCGCATGGATCTCGTCGAGCGATTTGATGCATCCATATTTTTCGCTGAGCAGTACGCCCAGAATATATTCAATACCGGCGCGATGTTCCAGAATTTCCCCTTCGAGCATCACCTTCTGCCCATCGGGTAATGTGAATTTGAGGAATGAACCTTTCATCCCGATTTTTTCAATACCTCCCTGAGCGACCACCTCTTTGCTTTCCATTTCGAAAAGCTTGTATTTGATGGATGAACTTCCGCAATTTAAAACCAATATCTTCATGCTGTATCTGCTTCTCCTTAATTAAATACCGTTTTATTTGTCGAAACCGGATTGCCGTTTTCGTCGTATATATAAAACCCTTTTCTTGTCCGCACACCCAACTGATTGGAACGATATAGTTTCCATAGCAGTGGATTGGGTTTGTAGTGTGTCTCTCCGAAATCGTTGAACATGGCTTCCATGAGGGTCACCAGACGTTCAATGCCCACGATGTCGGCCATGCGGAAAACGCCGTAACGCTGCCCGTAAATGATTGTCAGGGTTTCTTCAATATCTTCCATGGAACTGACCCTTTCGAGCAACATCTGACAGGCTTCGTTGAGCATGATCACCAGAAGACGAAGGCTTACATTCCCATTGCTCTCATTGATGCGGTGAGGCTTGTAGTTGATCAGTTTGGCAAAGATCTCCATCTCCTGATAAACCTCTTCCGATGTATACATCCCCTTGGAAATCTCCAGGATGCGGGCATCGGGGTGTGAGACAGGAAAGTAGAGGCTTACACAGCGTTCCTTGTGATCGAGCTCCGCAGCGAGTTCACTGATGATGATGGTGGAGCCGTTGGTGGCGATGATGGCATCGGTGTCGAGCACTTCTTCAAGTTTCTTGAAAATATTTTTTCGTACCGGTGTACTTCTTCGGCCGCTTTCCGAATATCGGGTACACTCAATGACCAGGTCGCATCCAGCAAAGTCTTCATACACCAGCGTGGGGGTGATGCGGTTCATGATGATCTTCTTTTCAGAGGGCGTCAGACCCCAGCTGCTGATCTTCTGATCCATCACTTTACTCAGCTCGCTCATCACGAAATCAACCCGCTCCTGCGATTCATCCAGAAAGACCACATCCATTCCTGCAGTTGCAGTCATGATCATGATGGTCCTTCCCTCCTTGCCGGCACCCACGACTCCGATCTTTGAGAACAAAGGTTTGTTTTTACTCTCCGCGGTGATTGTAAGTCCGTATTTTTCAATAGGCTCTATAATCGTTTCACTCATATGCAATTATTTATATTGTTTCATCCCAATGGCCTGGTTGGCCGCGATGGCCACCATCTTGTAAATATCGTCAACCGAACAGCCCCGCGAGAGATCATTCACGGGTGCTGCCATCCCTTGCAACACAGGACCTACCGCTTCGGCATTTCCCAGTCGTTGTACCAGCTTGTATCCAATGTTTCCCGATTCCAGGGTGGGAAAGACCAGGACGTTGGCTTTTCCGGCAATGGCGCTTCCCGGAGCTTTGCTCGCTCCGATAGTCGGTACGAGCGCGGCATCGGCCTGCAACTCCCCGTCAATCAGCAGGGAGGGGTTGGTCTCTTTTGCAATGCGGGTGGCTTCACGTACTTTGTCGATCATCTCATGCTCTGCACTGCCTTTCGTGGAAAAGCTTAACATGGCTACCCTCGGCTCCACACCTACCAGGCTTCTCATCGTCTGTGCCGAAGCAACAGCAATGGATGCCAGCTCTTCAGCTGTGGGGTTGGGCATCACCGCACAATCGGCGAATAACAGGGTGCCCTCTTCTCCGTATTGGGGTGTTTGTGTAAACATGATGAAGGCTCCCGATACTACTTTTACTCCGGGAGAGGTTTTGATAATCTGCAGGGCAGGGCGCAACACATCGCCCGTGGTATTTTGTGCACCGGCAATCTCACCATCGGCATCGCCGTTCTTGATCATCAGGCAGGCCAGGTAAAGAGGATCTTCTACGAGTGATGCTGCCTGCTCGGGGGTCATACCCCTTTTTTTACGTAATTCCAGCAACAGGTTCGCGTAAATTTCTTTTTTGTTGTGATTCTTCGGGTCTATGATCGTAGCACTGTCTATATTGTCGAGTCCGAGCTTTTTAGCCCGTTCCGCAATTTCCCCGGGGTTTCCAAGCAAAATAATTTCTGCCACATCGTCGCGGATTAATTGATCGGCCGCTGCAAGCGTTCGTTCCTCTGTCCCCTCGGGTAAAACAATGCGCTGTTTAATTGCTTTTGCCCTGTCGACAAGACTGTCAAGTAAGTTCATTGTTCGTATAATGTTATGGTTTTCCAAAAATGATCAGGATACAATTTCAAAATAAAATGTATGCTCCGCAAAAGTACGAAAAATTGCGCGAATCAGGTAACAAAATGGTAGTGAAATCCTGTTTATTCCCTGATGAGTCTGCTTCGGTCGAGCACTTTTACCATGCGTCCTTTCAGCTGAATAATGCTGTCATCCTCCATCTCCTTCAGCGATCTGGCAAGTGATTGACGTTGTACGCCGAAATACGCTGCCAACTGTGTGCGGGAACGCTTCAGGTTAAAAGTATCTTTTTCCGTTGTGGTTTTCTCGAGAAAGAAAGTTGCCAGTTTTTTCCTCAGACTTTTCAGGGAGATCATCTGCAATTTGTTGGTCAGGAAAAAGGTAAGATCTGCATTCATCGTCAAAAAATTGGTCAGCAACTGCCTGTTTTCTGCCATCTCATCGAGCCAGGCTTCCTTTGATATTTTCAGGAAGACGCAGGGTTCAGCGGCAATCACATCCACAGGGTAACTTTTTTTCGCACCGTAAATGAATGCTGGCGCAAGTGGAA
This sequence comes from Proteiniphilum sp. UBA4084, assembly GCA_002383605.1. Taxonomy (GTDB): domain Bacteria; phylum Bacteroidota; class Bacteroidia; order Bacteroidales; family Dysgonomonadaceae; genus Proteiniphilum. The sequence continues at coordinate 13,109 of DFYK01000030.1, forward strand.
TCACCGCTTCCAGGATATCAATATTCAATACATTCCCTTCCATGGTGATCATCTCCGTACTCACGCTCCCCTGTACCAGCAACATAACCCAATTAATGGGTTCCCCCTGAAGTACAATGGTCTCTCCTTTCTTGTAGGTGAGTACTTCCTTCACATTTCTGTCGAGAAACTGATCATGCTCCTTCTGTGACATTCCCCTGAATAAGGGACAAAAAGATAATTCTTGATCGTGATGATGAGCCCCGTGTGATAGTTCGTCGTGCCCGTGGTCTGCCTGCATCTGGTTTTCCAACAGATGGTGCAGATGGCTGTGAGAGTGTCCCTGTTGCTCTTCGGGAGTGTGTATGCTGTCTTCCATAAAA
>DFYK01000120.1 GCA_002383605.1 Proteiniphilum sp. UBA4084
AGGTAGATAATTTCAAAAAATGGTTTCTAATGAACAAAAATTTTTAGCCGCAAGGCTGTAATAACATATCATGTTTCTTTGCCAGCTTGATCAGTAGTGCTTTTTCTCTTTGTTCCTGTTTTAGGCGATAGTCTTCCTGACCCTTTTCAATGAACGTTGTGCCATATTTGAGGGTGTTATAAAAGATAATAGCCAACTTCCTGCATACAGCCACTATTGCCTTGGCTTTACCTATTTTGGGTGCCAGTCTCCGGTAAAAAGCACCCAGGGCTGACTGTCCCTGGGAGATGGAAGGTACCACTTTTTTGAAAGCTTGTGCCGCCGGGCTTTTGATCCGGTCTGTTCTTGACGACATGACATATCCTCCTGTTATTTTCTGATGAGGAACAAACCCCAGATAAGAGGCAAAATGGTTAGCCGTTGGAAACTTGCCCATATCCAGCCCCACTTCTGATATTATTTGCAGAATCGTATTCGCCTGCAATCCCGTAATGGCTGTCAAATCGGTTCCCGTGATATGAAAAAGCGTTTGACGCAAGTCCTTTTCCGTGCGCAAATCATTCTTTCCCCTGTGCGCGTGTTTTGATTTGGCAGAAGCCGGGCATGGTTTTGTGGCTTCCTCTTTTAACGGGAATGTATCAAGAAGACCGGCAATCTGTGTGTCGATCCTTGCCACGTTATGATCGAAAAAGGTAAAGATGTCGTAATTAAGCTTAAGCAAGTCAAGCTGGTCCTGTTTGTAAAACCCCTGTAATGACCCGGCAATTTCATCCTCGCTCTTTTTACACCTGCCGTCTCGGAATGCCGCCAGTTTATAAGGGTCCCTTTCTCCCTCCAGAATGGCATTTATAATCAGCATTCCGGTCTTTCCCGTTATGTCATCCACTACATTGGGTAATAACAGGTTCATTTTTATTAATGCCTTTTGCATGCGCTGCACGTAACGGCTGCGATCCTTTACAAGATTATCACGTTCTCGCATGTAGCTTCGTAACTGGGCTATCTTTTCACCGGGATGAAATGATCCCCGCAAGAGTCCGTATAGATGAAGAGTCTGCAGCCATTGGCAATCCAGTATGTCCGTCTTGCGGCCTGGAACCATTCGGAACTTTTTCGGATTAACCAGGAAGACTTCGATATCGGATTCTTCAAGAATGGAGTAAATAGTGGTCCAATAAACAGATGTGGATTCCATGGCAACGCTTTTCACCCCACATTCCAGCAATAAGTCCCGACAGGCAAACAGGCCACTGGTAAAGGTGTTAAAGACGTGGACGATTGGTAAACCCAATTCTGCTGCTATGGCAGGGTTGAGAGCCACATAAATCTCGCGGCTTCCCAAATCAATCCCCGCCGAGGCGGGATGGGAGATGGACAGTTTGTAAGAGTCCAGTTCCTTCACATCGTTGATCAGTTGCTTTTTTAGCAAATGAATCACTTGTTCGCGCTTGGTTTTCTGTTTTTTTTCCATAATTTTGTTGTTGTTAGTTTTATATAGCAAAACGGGGTAGCTCTGTGGACGTTCTATAAATTCTATTTTTCTAAGCGGGAACTACAGGCTATAAAAGCCTGCTCTCTCCATTATATTGGGACGCAAGCCACAGAAGTCAGGTTATCTTACAGGGACACAAAGCCACTAGTTAATATACGACTACTTGCTACACCCGTTTTGCATTTTTAAATGTAACAAACTTTTTGAATATAACATCAACCCCACAAGGATTTTGTTCAACAAAGATTGGGTAAAATCATTTAGTTGATGTTATCTTTGCAGCTATAAATTGAATTATTCCCAGATGAAAAAAATAATTCCTTATCTGATCGTGGTGGTAGCAGTCCTTTCCCTGGGTAGTTGTGCAGGCATCAAATATCTGACAGTGGAAACCCGTGAGCCGGCTCAGGTTGCATTACCTTCGCACATTCTTTCGCTGGCCATTGTAAATAATGTGGTACAGCAACCCGATGACATTGGACATGAAACACAGCTGATTGGACATTCCGACAGTGAAAGGTCGAAAGCTTCCTCCGACAGCATTGCCGTTTATTACACCGAGGCGCTGACACAATTTCTGAATGAAGAGGATTATTTTCAAAACGTGCTTTTTTACCCGGAACCTTTGAGAAGTGACGCAGATTTTTTTCAGGAGCGACCTGTCACTCCCGAGCAGATGAACCTTATCCGAACCAAAACGGGAGCCGATGCTGTCATCTCGCTCGACAAGTTGATTATCCAGACGGAGAAGAAGGATATGTTCCGGCAACAGGGTTATACCTACAGTGAATTGACCGGAAGGATCCATTCCGTTCTGAGGGTTTATATGCCCACCATGGAAGGAAAGATTCCGGCGGTGCAATATACCGACAGCATCCGCTGGGAAGGAATGAACATACGGAACATACCGGTGTATGATGACATCATGCTCCCCACACGCGAGGAGGCAATGAAGTTACTGGCAGTGAGGGCTGCCGAGAAGATGACCCAGGTCTTTGCGCCACATTGGGAAATGCAGGACAGATGGTATTATACGCTGCCGCATACGCTGATGCGTGAAGGAGAGACTTTCGCCAAAGGAGCAGAATGGGCAAGAGCGATTGAAAAATGGGAATCTTTTTATCATTCCCGATCAAATAAAACGGAGAAAGCAAAGGCAGCAAACAATCTCGCACTCGCCTGGGAGATGCTTGACAATATGACACAGGCACTGGAATGGGCAAAGACTTCATTCGATCTTTTTTATCAGTCCACACCGTCCAACTCACTCGATAGAAGGAGGTCTCTGCTATACAAAAACGAATTGGAGAGAAGGGTCAGTACATCCAATAGATTGAATATGGATGATTTTTGATCGTTTATTGGGGATCACTCCAAAAAAAACGGGGAAGTTATTCCTGTTATTCAAAAAAAAACAGTACCTTTGTCACCGAATCTTCAACAGTATTTTACTCATACTACTGTTAATCATTTACAAATTCATTTCATATCAATTATCTCCGATATCCGGCCTCTTTTGCTGAAAAGTATGGTTATGCAACCATCACCCCGGACGGTCATGATTCAATGACAACATATTTTTAATATTCATAACGAATTTCAATAGATCTACATGGCTTATAACATTATCGAGCTTAATGAAAAGCTTACAACAGAATTACGGGTCCTGGCCAAAGAAATGGGCATAAGACGTCCGGACGCGTATAAGAAAGAAGAACTCATCTACAAAATATTAGATGAGCAGGCAATTGCCGAAACAAAAAAAATAACTGCCGACATAGGAGCTAAACAAAACTACAGCACCAGAAACCGAATCGAAAAACCGAAGAATCAGAAAAACAAACCTGCCGGCAAGAAAGAGGAAATCAAAGATAACGTACCGACGAAAAAAGAGCCAAACAATCCCGTCAAACAAGCCCAACCGGTTATTCCTACCGAGAAGCCCAAGCTGGTAAAAAAAGAGGAAGTGGCGATTGTTGCTCCCGCCCCTGCAAAACCTGAAGTGATAACAAAGCATGAGGTGACAAAGGAGTCTCCGGAAGAAACAACCCAAAAAGAAGCGATGACTGACAAGAAGGTGGTGACTGAAAAAGCCGAGGCACCCCAGAGTGAGTCCAAGGCTCCATCCAAACCCATCCAGCTGGTTTTCCGTTCATCGAGGCATAAAAACGAAGAAAAAAAGAGTACGCCTGCTCCCGTGACGCTTCCCCCTGTGGTGGCTGAAGACCCCACCGGAGATGTAGCAGTCACCCCTGGGAAGGAAGTGCCCCCTGCCGGGAGCAAGGTTTCCCTGATGGATCTGCTGGCTCCCTCCCCACTCCAGCCCAAACAGCAACCACAGCCACAGCAGAATAAGGCAATACATCAGACCCCAAGCCTTAGCCAGAATCAACCTCAGTTGCAAAAAGAGCCAAAAGAAAAAGATTCAACGTACGATTTCGACGGCATATTAACAGCCTCGGGTGTACTGGAAATTATGCCCGACGGATATGGATTTCTGCGTTCATCGGACTACAACTACATGTCATCGCCCGACGACATTTATGTATCCCAATCGCAGATTCGTCTCTTCGGACTGAAAACGGGCGATGTGGTGGAAGGTCCCATTCGTCCGCCCAAGGAAGGAGAGAAATTTTTCCCCCTTGTGAAGGTTGACAACATCAACGGACGCAAGCCGGACGATGTGCGTGATCGCGTACCGTTCGACCATCTGAAACCGTTGTTTCCCAATGAGAAATTCAATCTAACAAAAGGGCATAACGACAATCTCTCCTGTCGTGTGGTAGACATGTTCTCCCCCATCGGAAAGGGACAGCGCGGCCTGATCGTGGCACAGCCCAAGACCGGCAAGACCATGCTGCTGAAGGATATAGCCAATGCCATCGCCGACAATCATCCGGAGGTATACATGATCATCCTGCTCATTGATGAACGTCCCGAAGAAGTGACCGACATGGAGCGGAGCGTGAACGCCGAAGTGATCGCCTCCACGTTTGATGAGCCTGCCGACCGTCATGTAAAGATTGCCGAGATTGTGCTGAACAAGGCCCGCCGACTGGTAGAATGCGGTCACGATGTAGTGATCCTGCTGGATTCGATTACCCGCCTGGCACGTGCCTACAACACCGTGCAGCCGGCATCGGGAAAGGTGCTCTCGGGAGGTGTGGACGCCAATGCATTGCACAAGCCCAAACGTTTCTTCGGTGCTGCCCGTAACATTGAACATGGCGGATCACTTACGATCATTGCCACAGCACTTACCGACACAGGATCAAAAATGGATGATGTGATTTTCGAAGAGTTCAAGGGTACGGGTAACATGGAGCTGCAGCTGGATCGCAGGCTCTCCAATAAACGTATTTTTCCCTCAGTGGACATCATTGCCTCCAGCACGCGCCGCGACGATCTGCTGCTCTCTGAAGAGACACTCAACCGCATGTGGGTACTGCGCAACTTCCTCTCCGACATGAATTCGGTGGAAGCGATGGAATTCCTGTTAAATCGTTTGAGACGCACATCGAGCAACGAAGAGTTTCTGATCTCGATGAACGATTAATTGTTCACAACCAGATATCATCGGGATATGCCACCTCTTCCAGAAAGAGGGCATGTCCCGGTGCTGAATCACCCGCAACGCTGCGGTTTTTAGCCTCAATAATACGCCGAAGGCCACGTTCATCGAGTTTTCCCCTACCCGCTTCAAGCAATGTACCGACAATGGCGCGCACCATATTCCGCAAAAAACGGTCGGCAGTAATGGTAAACGTATACCGATGATCTCCCTTTTGCACCCATCTTGCCGACTCAATCCGGCAAAGGTTGGTTTTCACGTCGGTATGCAGTTTGCTGAAACTGGTAAAATCACGATATTCCTTCAACACATCACACAACGCATTCATCAGCTGTAAGTCTGGTTTAAAATGTATGCGACAGGTCAACCCATACAGGAAAGGATCTTTTTGGGTGGTAATGTGATAACTGTATGTACGTGAGAGGGCGCTAAAACGGGCATGCGCATCGGGCTTTACCGGACGGATATGGGAAACGGAGATTTCTTTGGGAAGAAGATTATTGAGTTTGTGGACCAGGTCAACCGGCAAAAAAGCATCACCCTCCCAATCGAAATGAGCAACCATGCCACGGGCATGCACACCCGCGTCGGTTCTGCCGGCCCCGGTTATAGCCACACTTTCACGAAGGATTACCGACAATGCATCCTGCACGGTCTGTTGCACACTTGCACCATTTGGTTGTATCTGCCATCCTACATAGTTCAGTCCATTGTATGAAAGTGTTACAAAGAAACGAGGCATGTCATGTGATTTATCCGTTTAACTCTTTCAGTCTGATCTTGGTAAGCACCTGTTTTGTGTTCAGGGGGAAGTCGCCATCCATCATCCAATTGTAATAACCGGGCTCATTTTTTAGCACCTGCAACACCGGTTTACCCTTGTGTTTACCAAAGTTGAAAACCTCTACTCCCTCCTCATTGAGAATGATCCTGCCGGCAAAGTCAACGTTGTTGTTAAAGCTCGAGTATTCCTTCGAGAGTGACTCTATGTCATTTGCCAGATCGGGGTAGCGATCGAGTTGCGATTTCAGTACTTCGTAGGTGGCAATGGCGTCGGCTTCTGCGGAATGGGCATTTTCCAGCTGTTTATCACAGTAGAAGGTGTAGGCTGCTTCGAGTGTACGTTGTTCTTTCCTGTGAAAAATAATTTGTACATCCACAAACTTGCGTTTGCTCATGTCGAAATCCACACCGGCGCGCAGAAACTCCTCCGCCAACATGGGCACGTCGAAACGGCTTGAGTTGAAGCCTGCCAGGTCGCAACCCTCCAGCTGATCGGCGAGTGAACGGGCCACCTGCCTGAAGGAGGGACAATCTTTCACATCGTCGTCCGTGATGCCGTGAATTGCTGTCGCCTGTGGCGGTATGGGCATTTCCGGATTGATGCGACGCGACTTAATTTCTTCTTTACCGTTTGGATGTACCTTCACGAATGATATCTCCACGATGCGATCATGGGTGATATTGATCCCGGTTGTCTCCAGATCAAAAAAGACTACCGGGTTTTTGAGATTTAACTGCATGTCGGATTTGGTTAGTCATTCAACATCATCGGCATGAGCAGCGTCAGCATGTCTTCATTTTCTTCTTTTTCTACCGGCAGAATGAGTCCTGCCCTCGAGGGATCTGAAAGCTCTATCCGCACGTCGGAAGAAGGAATGTTATTGAGAATGTCGATTAGGAAGGCTGCTTTGAACCCAATGTTCATTACATTGCCTTCATAGTTGCAGGGGATCATCTCCTCGGCAGCCGTCAGGAAATCGATGTCCTGCGCCGAGACCACGATTTTCTCTTCCGAAAGCTGCAGTTTCACAAGGCTGCTGGCCGGATTGGAAAAAACAGCCACACGCTTGAGTGCGTTGAGCAGAGCCAGACGGTCGAGCGTGAGTGTGTTCGGATTGTTTTGCGGAATCACCGAATTATAATTTGGATAACGTCCTTCCACGAAGCGGCACACCATCTTGTAGGAAGACATGGCGATATAGGCGTTATTCTCATCGAAAGTGATTTCAACTGTGTCGGTTTCTTTTGGGAGGAGCGATTTTAACAGGTTTGCCGGCTTCTTGGGCAGGATAAACGAAGAGCGTCCCTCACCCTTTGCTTCGGTAGTGGTTACACGCACCAGCTTGTGGCCGTCGGAAGCAACAAAGGTAAGATCATCAGCTGAAATATCGAAATAAATACCGTTCATTACAGGGCGCAGTTCATCGTCTGCGGTTGCAAACACCGTTCTGTTGATACCCGAGAAAAGTGTTTCGGCGTCCATCGTCAATCTCAATGCCGACTCTTTCAATACTTTCGGTTCGGGATACTCATCTCCCTTTAGTCCCACGAAATTATATTTTCCGTTGTGGTAGTAAATAAAAACCTCCAGTGTTTCATCGTTGATATCGAACGTAAGCGGCTGATCGGGTAATTCACGCAACGGATCGAGAAGATTTTTGGCATTGATGGCCAGGCTTCCTTCACCCTCTACATTGCTCACCTCCACCAGTGTCTCCAACCTTGTTTCGCTGTCGGCTGCAGTGAGTGAAAGCGTATTATTTTTCAGATTTAGCAAGAAGCAATCCAGAATAGGCAATGTGTTTTTGGAATTGATCACCCTGCTGATGGCCTGCAGGTGATTCAACAGCGTGGCGCTTGATACTACAAATTTCATGACGTTATTTCTTTTTTTATTTCAATTAGCAAATATAAGAATTTATCTTGGAGCGTCGTTGGTTTTCGCGATAATTTTATCGCTGAAACCAAAGCAGCGAGCTTTTCATTTTTTCCTGTTCCTCGGATGATGTTCAATGATCTCCTGACGCAGAAAGCTACGGTCGAGATGTGTGTATATTTCCGTGGTCGTTATTTTCTCGTGACCCAGCATTTCCTGAATCACCCGGATATTCGCGCCTCTCTCCAGCAGGTGCGTTGCAAATGAATGACGAAAAACATGCGGGCTGATGTTTTTCTGTATCCCGGCAGCTCCGGCATACTGTTTGATATAATGAAAAACGGTAACCCGTGAAATGGCTTTTCCTCTGCCACTGACAAAGACGATATCTTCGTTGCCTTTTTTGATGATGATCTGACTACGGCAGGACAACCAGTTTTTGATTTTTTGAATGGCGACGTTCGATATGGGCACAAGACGTTGTTTACTACCTTTCCCTTCCACGCGGATAAAACCTTCCTCCAAAAAAAGATCAGAAAAACGGAGGCCGATGAGTTCAGAGATACGCAAACCGCAGCTGTAAAGCGTTTCGATGATTGCATAGTTGCGTGTTCCCTCATCGGTGGAGAGATCGATGGCAGCAAGTATCGCATCTACCTCCTCCACCGACAAAACGACGGGAAGTTTTAATCCAATCTTCGGTGTCTCCAGCAGTTCAGTGGGATCGTCGTCGCGGTACCGTTCCAGCAGCAGGAAACGAAAGAAAGATCTCAGCCCGGAAATTATTCTGGCAGTAGAACGGGATGAAAGAGTCTGATCATACAATGTTGCCAGAAACTCTTCCAGATGCTTCTGTTTAAGGGTAAGGATGCTGAGTTTACGTTCTTCGCAGAAGTAAAGCAGCTTCTGCAAGTCGGACCAGTAGGCTTCCATGGTGTTTGGAGACAATCCTTTTTCCAGAAGCAGGTACCGTTTGTATTTATCGGTAATCAATTGGCGTGCCATTTTTATCTGTCTCTGTTAGAAATGCCTCGGCCTCCTCCACACTCGCATTAATTTTCTTGAGTAGGGCAGCTTCTTTCTCATCCGACCATTGATGATCTTCATTCAGTTGACGCAGGAGATTGACCAGCTCCTCGTTGCCCATCATCTGAAAAAGCGGCAACAACTTGTGCACGATCTCACGGGCCGTCTCATCATCTTTTTCAGCCAATGATTTTTGCAGCTTTTCCGTGTTAATCCTGGTCTCGCTGATGAACGACTGCAATATGACCCTGGATGCGTGCTTGTCATCCCGTACAAAATCGATCAGTGCCTCCGCACCTTTGATGCCGTGTTCAACCGGTCGGATATAATAGCTTGCTATCGGTTTTCTGTTCTTCACATATTGATGAATGATGCCATACAGGTGAATGGCATCAAAGGGTTTGGAGAGATAATCGGTGAAACCGGCAGCCTGCAATTCTGCAACAGACATTTCCGACCCGGCTGAAAGAGCGATGACAGGCACTTCTTTGGCATTTTTGTTTTCACGCACTTTCTCAACGAGTGAAATACCATCTATGTGGGGCATGCGGATATCCATAAAGACAATATCGAACAGATTTTCGTTCATTTGTGGTATCACCTTCCGGGGATTGGCTTCAATGACACAATGCATCCCTTTCTTTTGCAACATTTCGGCCATCATGGTCAATTGAATCGGATCGTCATCTACAACCAATACGGAAACGCCTTCCAGATTGAACTGCAAGCCGGCCATTTCATCTTCTTCTTTTTCTGCCGGCTTTAAGGGTAACTCTACGATGAACTCCGATCCTTTTTCTATTTCCGACACGAGCGATATGCTGCCATGCAATGCATCTACAAAGCCCTTTGTGATGGCTAATCCCAGGCCGCTACCTTCCACATTACCCGATTCGAGACCAAAGTTATTCAATCGGTTGAATTCCTGAAATATGTATTGCTGGTCGGCCTGATCTATTCCCTCTCCGGTATCGGAAACCGAAAACCAGAAGCGGTCGGCGTCGCCCTCCCTTTTTATCATTGCAACAATGAGAACTTCTCCTGTTATGGTATATTTGACGGCATTAGAAATTAAATTGCCCATGATTTGTCTCATCACATAGGGGTCACCCAAGCAGATTTGTTCACGTGGAATTTTGTTATCCACCCGATAGTCTAATCCTTTTTGTTCTGCCAGCGGTCTGAAACTGTCTGCCGTTTCCTCCGTCAGGGCGTGCAAATGAACGGTGGACTCAGCCAGTTGCCATGTTCCCGCCACAAGCCTATGATGATCCAGCAGCATGGAAACAAGCTGCTGGACATGTTTGCCGGAATGTTTCATATTCCGGAGTCGGCTTTCATTTTCGTTGTCATGCACGTCTCCTTCCATCAGTTCGATATAGCCCAGGATGGAACTCATGGGAGCTTTGATGTCGTGTGAGATGGTAAGCATCAACTTCTCCCTCGAAGCAAGAAGTTGAGAAATGCGGTTATGGGAACTTTCCAGCTGCCTGCGGTAACGCTGACTGCGGTTTATATCCACCAAAAAGAGAATGCCGAAAACAAGGGCTATGAGTACGGCCAGACAGGAGACAACAAACATGGTACGCTGCGAATCGGAAAGAGCTTTTTCCTTGTCGATGATCAGCTGTAGAGACTTCCTAATCTCTGCCTGTTCAATGCTTTTTAAAAGGTCATCGATGCGGACGGTCAGCATCCGGTTGGTGGCATTCATGCTGTCCAGCCTTCGTGCAAAAACGGCTTGAAGTTCCTTTTGGCGCGCCAGATCCAATTTTTCGGAATAACGTATTTTGTTAATGAGGGTGTCTACAATAACCTTGAATTCATGTTCATTCACCACCGATTTATTACTGATCACGACAGTGGAATCGGGAGAAGCAACAAATACATTGCGTACACGATCCAGGAAACCTTTCCGTTCTCCGGTCACGACAGTTGTGTCGGATTGACTACGACGGGGTGTGCGCAGGTTATTTTTTTCCAGAAAATCAGAAACCTCCCGGTTCAGGGCCCGGGGGACAAAACTGCGCTCGGTACGCGAGACAATCTCGGGCACATTGTTTAATGAATCAAGTAATGCAGCAACAGCCAGCAGATTTACTTTCTTATCACTGATCAGGAGTTGTATCGTGTCAAGTTTTGCAGCACGCACGGCGTCGTGTGAGGAGAGCTTCAACCGGTTCAGGTTGCGGTTTATTTCCGGAGTAATGGAATCATATTTGAGAAAATATTGCCGGGCATTTTCTGCTGTGAACAAATTTTGATCGCTCTCTATTTCGTATAATTTTGAAAGCGTATTTCCCACAATCAGCAACTCTGTCATGTCTTCGTTTCTGATTTTCTGATTGGAAAAGATCACCAGGTTCCGGTAGATGCCATAAAGTCCCAGTGCCATGACCATCACGACCAACAAATATCCTGCGATCACAGTGAACTTTATTTTTGAAGATCCTCCTTTTCGCATACGATGGTAATCAAAATTAAGTTGTCACGTTGTATAATTTGATTTTATTGTACAACGTCTTTCTGTCAATGTTCAATATCGAAGCAGCCATGGTTTTATTTCCCTTGGCAAGTCTCAGTGCCTCCATTATTTTCTCCTTTTCGTAATTCTCCTTTCTGAGATCGAGCATCGGATTGGATACGGTAGCGCTGCTTCCTTGTTTTATGGCATTCTTTCCAAACAACCTGGGTGCAACGTCTGCCGGCATATGCTTCCCTTCAGTAAGTAACGCAGCCTGAATGACACTGTTTTTAAGTTCCTGGATATTTCCCGGCCAGGCATAATCATACATCTGCTTATAAATGGCCTGATCAATGGTTTGTATCTGTTTATCAAGTGTCTGATTGGCAAAATGGAGAAAGTGGGATACAAATGAATCAATGGCCTGCTTTTTTCCTTTCAGGGTTGGAAGCGTTACACTTTTCTCATCAAGCAGGCTAAAAAGTTTGGGTATAAGTGCCTTTTCTAATTCAGTCCTGCTTTTCTCCGTACTCATAATCACTTGCGTATACTGTTCATCCCGTGGCTGTTTTGTGAGAATGTTCAATAATTCATTCTGCAGATTGATATCAAGCTGATTTACCTTACGAATGTACAGTAAACCGCCTCGGGCAGCAGAGAATTTCTCCATCAAGGGCGATCTGCTCTTCTCCTGATCTGCGTACAGCGTATTGCTGCTTTTATTACCCTTCAGTTGATCGGGATCAAGCTCGATCAGTGGCCGGGAAGGATGAATCCCTTTCTCATAGATATACTTCACGGCAGAAACCTTTCCGGTACCCCTGTCGCCAATGAGCAGGCGGTGCTCATTTTGTTCGGCAATCTGGTCGAGTTGTCTCATCAGCAGCTGATACTCCTTACCCGGGGGCAAAATAAAGTCATTTGAGGAGCGATTATTTTTGTTTTTGTATTCCTGTATTTGGAATGCTTCGTCGATCTTCTTAAATAAATGTTCCGGCTCAATGGGCTTCGGGATGTAGTCAGCCGCTCCTGCTTTCATGGATAAGACCGCCGACTCCACATCGGCATACCCGGTTATCATGATGACAATGATATCCGAATCATATTTTCTCACCCAGGATAAAAATGTTAACCCATCGGTATCGGGCATCCTGATATCGGTCAGGATGAGATCAAAGGGTTGTTCTTTCACCATTTGCTTTGCTTCGCTGGCTCCTGGAGCCGTTTCCACCTGATAGCCCCTTTTTATCAGCCATGATTTTAACATCAGACAAACGGTTAAATTGTCATCAACAATAAGTACATTTTTATTCATTTCCAATTAAAAACATATGCCAATTGGGGCATATAGATCATTATTTGTTTTTATTTTTATTCTTTTCCTTTTCCAATTCCTTTGGCAGTACAATGGCGGCATATAAAAGAAAGACGGCACCGGAGATCATGGTCAGTACCCATTCATTTCTTTGCCTGAACATGAGGTATGTAGCCACAATCATTAACACACAAGCGAAGAGTTGTATATTGAACAGTCTTTTTCCGCGGATGCTTTCCCCGGGATAGGGACTGGTAACCGTCATTACCGAAAAGAGTATCACAGACGGGGCCATGATCCAGGGAGCTACCTCCGGTAAAAACAGGAAAGCCATCGCCGACAACAAAATGCAGACAGCGGCAATGCGTAACAATATATCCTTGGTATTATCTGTCATCATTACTTAATCAATCGACAATAAAAATATCTTCATTTTCCTTTTTCATGAGATAATTCTCACGGGCAAACTTCTCAAGATCATCCTTATTTGATTGTAGTTCTTTTAATTTATCTTTATCTATGTCGGTCTGATTCCGATAAAACTCAATTTGCGACTCAAGGCCCCTGATCCGGTTTTCATAGCGAATTCTTTTTGTCACACTGCTGTCACTAAAGAAAAACAACATCACCACCAACACAAGAAGAATGATGATCTGTGTGGCGGTGAGTCCGAAGACTCTTTTGGATGTGAATGTCTTTATTTTCTCTCTCATGCTTAACCTCTATTCGCTATAGATGGATTTTATGTTACAAAAATAACCTTTTTTTTTCACTTCTACCACTTATTTAAATTTTCACGACAAATTATCCATTCCACTCTTTGTGCAAATTAAACAAAATAAAGTATCTTTACGCTGTAGTTAAGAAAATAAATAGTTGTACGACATTCATTATGAAGAAAATTATCCTGTCCGCCCTTTTGGGTATGTTCTCCATCTCTTTAACCTTTCCTTGTACAAACCTGTTGGTCGGCAAAAAAGCGTCAGCCGACGGATCCACCATCATATCATATGCGGCCGATTCTTACGGGTTATATGGAGAATTGTATCACTGGCCGGCAAAACAATATCGTCCTGGTGAAAAGCTCGGGGTCTACGAATGGGACACCGGAAAGTATCTCGGCGATATTCCGCAGGCACTTCAAACCTACAACGTGATAGGTAATATGAATGAGCATCAGCTTGCCATCGGGGAAACTACCTTTGGCGGTCGTGAAGAGCTGGCCGACTCCACCGGCATCATGGACTACGGGAGCCTCATTTACATCACGCTGCAACGGGCCCGAAACGCCCGTGAAGCCATTACCATCATGACCGGACTCGTGCGGGACCATGGCTATTACAGTTCCGGCGAATCATTCTCCATTGCCGACCCCAATGAAGTGTGGATAATGGAAATGATCGGCAAGGGTGTTGGAAATAAGGGCGCCGTGTGGGTTGCTATGCGCATTCCCGATGATTGCGTTTCGGCACATGCCAATCAGGCCCGCATACAGCAGTTTCCACTGGATGATCCCGATAATTGCCTCTACGCTCCCGATGTGATCTCCTTCGCCCGTGAGAAGGGCTATTACACAGGCAACGATGCTGGCTTTAGCTTTGCCAAAGCTTATGCCCCGCTGGATTTTGGAGCATTGCGCTTCTGTGAAGCCCGTGTATGGTCGTTCTTCAACAAAGTAAACAAGGATATGGCCCGTTATGTAACTTATGCACAGGGCAAAACAACCGATCCCATGCCCTTATATATCAAACCGGACCGGAAACTGAGCGTGCACGATATTCAACAGCAGATGCGCGATCATTATGAAGGTACGGAACTCGACTGGCGCTTCGACGTGGGCGCAGGTCCTTTCAACTCCCCCTATCGCTGGTCGCCCCTCACCTTTGAAGTAGATTCAGTGGAATATTGCAACGAACGGCCGACGGCCACGCAGCAGACCGGCTTCTCCTTTGTGGCACAAATGCGCCAGTGGCTTCCCGATGAGATTGGCGGTATTCTCTGGTTTGGCATCGACGATGCCGCGCAAACAGTTTATTATCCTTTCTACTGTGGCCATACCCAAGTGCCTCATGAGATGGCTGAGGGCAATGGTGATCTGTTGACTTATTCCAGGACTTCTGCTTTCTGGATCCACAATTGGGTTTCCAACATGGTTTATACCCGCTACAATGACATGAGCGAAGACATGAAAAAGGTACAGTCGACCCTCGAAGATGGATTTAAAACTGCTCAGCCGGAAGTGGAGAAGAAGGCAATGGCCCTATATGCGGAATCCAGACCTGAAGCAGTACATTACCTCACCCAATATACCAACCAGCTGGTGAAAGATGGCATGGAAGAATGGCGCAAGCTGGGTGAGTACCTGTTGGTAAAGTATGTGGACGGAGTGATCAAGAAAGAAGAAAACGGCAAGTTTAAAAGGAATCCGCACGGATTGCCGGAATTCCCTTCCCGGCCCGGATATTCCAACGAATATTACAAAAAAATTGTTGAACAAACCGGAGATAAATACAAAGTTCAAACAATAGAATAACAGATATAAAACAGAATACTGATTATGGAAGAAGAAACATTACTGGCGTTTGTAACCGACAAAGCACAGTCTTGGATTAAAGGAAACTACGATGCTGCTACCAGAGAAGAAGTGCAGCAAATGCTGGACAGCGAAGATAAGACCAAGCTCATCGATGCATTTTACAAAGATTTGGAATTTGGCACCGGCGGTTTGCGGGGTATCATGGGTGCCGGCAGTAATCGCATGAATATTTATACGGTAGGATCCGCTACGCAGGGACTTTCAAACTACCTGCTGAGCGAATTTGCCGAAATGAAGGAGATCAAGGTCGTTATCGGGCACGACTGTCGCAACAACAGCCGTAAGTTCGCTGAAATATCGGCCGACATCTTCAGTGCCAACGGCATTAAAGTCTATCTTTATGAAGATCTGCGTCCCACACCCGAGATATCCTATGCCATCAGAAAGCTGGGTTGTCAGAGCGGTATCATGATTACTGCCTCACACAATCCGAAAGAGTATAACGGCTACAAGGCTTATTGGAACGATGGAGCACAGGTATTGGGTCCGCATGACAGGAACATCATCGCGGAGGTGAACCGCATTACGTCGGTCAATCATATTCGCTTTCAGGGTAACAAGAAACTGATTGAGATCATCGGCAAAGACATGGATAAAGCGTTTATCGACGAAGTTCGCAAGCTGGTACTCTCGCCCGAAGCCGTCGAACGCCAGCACGATCTTAAAATGGTCTACACACCGATTCATGGCACAGGCATCACCCTTGTCCCCGATGCGTTGAAAGCAATCGGTTTTACCAGTATCATTCATGTTCCGGAACAGGATGTGATTAGTGGCGACTTCCCCACTGTGCTGTCTCCCAATCCCGAAGAACCGGCAGCACTGAATCTGGCCATAAAGAAAGCCATCGAGACGGATGCGGAGTTAGTCATGGCAACCGACCCCGATGGAGACCGCATTGGTACAGCCATTCGCGACAATGAAGGGAACTTCGTGCTGGTCAATGGCAACCAGACCATGCTTCTGTGTCTTTATTATCTGATGAACAGAAGGGAAGAGCTCGGTCTGCTCACGGGCAAGGAGTATGTGGTAAAAACCATTGTCACCACCGAGCTGGTGAAAGACATTGCCAAAAAGAAAGGGATTGAGTTGTTCGACTGCTATACCGGTTTCAAATGGATCGCTGATATCATACGCAAAAACGAAGGAGTAAAGAAATATATTGGCGGCGGTGAGGAGAGTTATGGTTTCCTGGCAGGTGACTTTGTGCGGGATAAGGATTCGGTGTCGGCCTGCACTTTATTCGCAGAGATCGCTGCGTGGGCCAAAGACAATGGGAAAACCATGTACCAGCTCCTCGAAGAGATCTATCTCGAATACGGATATTCAAAGGAGGTGGGCATCTCGCTGGTACGCAAGGGAAAAGAGGGTGCCGACGAGATTGAGGCAATGATGAAAAATTTCCGCGCCAACCCCATGCGGTCAATCGGTGGCTCACCCGTTACGTTGATCAAGGATTTTGCCAAGCTGGAAGCAATAGATTATGTCCGGAACGAGCAAATTGCGCTTGAAATGCCTACCACATCAAATGTCATTCAGTATTTTACTGAGGAGGGCACCAAATTGTCCATTCGCCCTTCCGGAACAGAACCCAAGATCAAGTTCTACATCGAAGTGCGGGGAGTAGCAAAATCCCGTGAAGATTTGCAGCAAGCCGAAAATGAGGCGCACATGAAAATTAATGCGATTCGCGAAGAACTGGGAATATGAAACGAGCATTTAAACAGTTATACATAAACACATAATTAAAGCGAGTTCCATACACCTTAATGTAAAAAAATGAAATAATCGTATGAAACGAAAATTAACGATAGCCCTGGTGGCACATGACCACCGAAAAGCAGACATAGTGGAATGGGTGATTTATAACTCCGATTTCCTTTCAGAGCATCACCTGGTCTGTACCGGAACAACCGGCAGCCTGGTGCGGGATGCCCTGAACAATGAAGGGGTAAATCCCACATTTACCATCATGAACTCAGGCCCCATGGGAGGTGATGCCGAGATCGCAGCCATGGTGGTCCGCAAGGAGATTGATCTGGCCGTATTTCTGATCGACGACCTCAACGCCCAGCCGCACGAGGCCGACATCATGATGTTGCTTCGTCAGTGCCGGGTGCACAATGTACCCATTGCTTGCAACCGGTATAGTGCCGATCTGATGATCACCAGCAACCTGTGGGATGACGACGATTATGTTCCGTCGCCTCCCCGGTATGAAGAATTCGACAGAAAGAAGCTGGGTTTCTGATTGCCCCGCGGTAAAAAAGTTAGCCCCTCACCGGCAGATTGCCAAGGAGGGGCTTTTTTATGTTGTAGCGTATCGGCAGCTATTTGCCGGTCAGCTTCAGTTCCTTTACAATGTGGGGAGCACCCATTATCTTGTCAATCATGTACAGCACGTATCGGATGTCCACACTGATCATGCGTTGCATATCGTTTTCAAAGAGGATGTCGCCACTCAGTGATTCCCAATTGCCATCGAAAGCCAGCCCCACAAGCTCAGCCTTTCCGTTCATCACCGGGCTTCCCGAGTTGCCGCCGGTAATATCGTTGTTCGACAGGAAGTTGACACGCATTACCCCCTCCTTATCGGCATAACGCCCGAAATTACCACTGCGTATGGCATTCAGTATCGGCTCCTGCACGTTAAACTCAGGATCACCCGGCACCTGCTTTTCAAGAATACCTTTTGAGGTACTGTAATAATTGTACCAGACCGCATCCCGGGGCGCATAGCCCTGCACCGTACCGTAGCTCATGCGTTGTGTGAAGTTGGCATCGGGATAGAAAGTTCTATCCGGCTCCATTTCCATCAGGGCAGCCATCAGCTCCCGCTCTCCTTTCAATACCTTTTCATAGAAGGGCATCATCTGTTCCGACAGTTCATAGCCCATGTCGGTTGTCGACAAAGCCAGCTCCATGGCCGGATCTTTGCTAAGCAGTTGTGTATCGGCAGTTTTCAATAGTCCCATCAACTTCTCCAGTGAGGTAAACTGAGAGTTGGCAAAGAGCCAGTCGGCATATGCTTCATAATTCCCGCCAAACACAGTGTCGATCTTCTGATAGATGTCGGGATGATATGCTTGCGGCACGCGTCCGGCATAGAGCTTCATCAATACCGGCAGTACCTTCTTATCGAGTGCCGGCTCATAGTTCTTATAGGATTCAATGAGCCGTTCATTGATGAATGCCTGTTTGTCTTCTTCGGACCCTTCCGTATCGAAACGAAGGATGGTATTGGCAAAGCGTATCAACTCGATGCCATTGTTGAACGTTTCCAGAAAGTAAGTGGTATAACGTGCCAGTTCATCGGAACCGGTATAGGCATTTTGAAGCGAGATCAGGGTACTGTCGTATTTGACCTTGTGTGCCGGATTGCTCTGTATCCAGCTGTTGAGCCGCTCTTCCAGTTTTTCTTTTTCGGGCAACACTCTCAGGTTATTCAATGCCTCATTCATTCCCATTGCGTTTTTCCAGTAGTTGGAGCTTCCGGCAAACTTGTTGGCATACTTGATGCGGATGGTGTCGTTGCCGGTCATGGCATCCCACCAGATTTCCTGTTTTGCTCCACGCACTTCGATGCGGGGTTTGTTTTCCGACTCCATCTGCTGGCGGATACCCCACGACGACATATACCGTTGCGTACTACCGGGGTAACCCACCGTCATGGTGTAATCTCCATCCTCCACGCCGGCCAGTGACACGGGAACCACATATTTGGGTTTATAGGGCTTGTTGCTTTGGCTGTAATTTGCCGGTTTATTACCCTTGCCGGCATAGACCCGGAAGACCGAAAAGTCACCCGTATGGCGTGGCCACATCCAGTTGTCGGTATCGCCGCCAAACTTGCCCACCGAGGAAGGGGGCGCCACCACCAGTCGCACGTCACGGAAGAGATCGTAAAGCACCACGTAATATTTGTTGCGCGCGTAGTAAGGGACAACCCGGGCAGAAGTAAATGGGTCGTTCTCATACGCCTTTATCAGTTCGTTGGAAAGGGAATCGATGGTGAGTTCACGCTGTATCTCACTCAGTACCAGGGGTACCTTGGGAACAATCTGATCGGTCACGTCCACCATCGACCGCAGAAAGGAGACAGTCAGTCCATCAGCGTATAGTTCATCGGCATTATTTTTGGCAGCAAAACCATCCTTCAGGTAGTCATGTTCCACGGCGCTCAGCTTCTGAATGGCACCGTAACCACAGTGGTGATTGGTAAAAATCAATCCCCGTTGCGATACCGCCACGCCGGTACATCCGCCGCCAAAGATAACCACCGCATCTTTGAGTGACGACTTTTGTTCATCATATAGTCGATTAATGGGAAAAGTAAACCCCAGCTCCTGCATGCGGGCCTCATTCTCCCTGTTCAGTTCCCTGAGCAACCACATGCCTTCATCGGCATTTGCTGCGCTCACTGCGCACAAGATGGCAAGTAACAAAAACAGTTTTCTCATATAGTTTAAATAAATTAGTTATCAGCTTTTTAGCGATCAGCTTTTTAGGAGCAATCATTTGAAATATTTCCCGATCAGCGGCCAGTGCCGCAAAGGTAACTCCTTTTTTATAACCATCGAAAGATAAATCAGTATTAAAACCGTATTTATCCCCAATCTGAGCCACAAATCATTCACATTCAGATAGGTGATTGTGATCCCGGCAAAGAGGATCATTGACAGCAGGAAGAAAGATCCTGCCGATCTCAGATTGTAGGGGATGGGATAATTTTTCTGTCCCAGAAAGTAGGAGATCACCATCATGATCAGGTTTGCGATGAACGATGCCCACGCACAGGCCATATAACCATAATGGGGAATAAACAGCACGTTGATGAGAATGGTAATGGCAAAGCCGGTAAGCGACATATAGGCGCCCCAGCGGGTCTGGTCGGTCAGCTTATACCAGAGGGACAGGTTGAAGTACACCCCAAAGAAAAGTTCCCCCAGCAGCACGATGGGCACCACCTTCAGTCCCGTGTGATAGGATGCGGGAATCATATACTTGATGATATCGATATAACCGGCGGTCGCCAGGAAAATAAGCAATCCAAAAACAATGAAATAGCGGGTGGCGTCGCTGAACGACTGCCGGTCGTCGGCCGCCCCTTTTCCACGTGCAAAGATAAACGGTTCAAAGGCATACCGGAATGCCTGTGTGAACATCACCATGATGATGGCAATCTTGAAGTTCTGACCATAAATACCCAGTTCGATATACGCATTTGCCTTGTCGGGGTATAACCAGGGGAAGATAATCTTGTCGACCGTCTGGTTCAGGATGCCGGCGACACCCAAAATTAATATGGGAAATGAATATTTCAGCATGTTGCGCAGCAGCGCCCTGTCAAAAGTGAATTTAATTCGTAATTCCGGAGACACCATCAGAAACTGGATGACCGAAGCCGTGAGGTTGGATATCAGGATATAATCCACTCCTTTGTTTATATCGAACCAGGCGAAGGCATCGGGGAAAAGGGTCTGCAGACGGGGGCAAGCCAGAAAGAAGAAGAGATTGAACAGGATGGTCAGTACCACGTTGAGCACCTTGATCATGGCAAAACGTACCGGCCTTTTTTTGAACCGCAGGTTGGCAAACGGAATGGCACCCAGTACGTCCACGCAGAGGATGATCACCAGCAACAGCAGGTAATGCGGCTTCATGGCGGTGCCGCCCAGCGTAAAAGCCAGCGGTTTCAGAAACAGGAGTGCCAGCATAAAGAACAGCGTGGTCGTTGTGGCGATACTGAGGAAGGTAGTTGAAAAAACCCGGATCGGATCTTTCTCTTTGTTGGCATACCGGAAGAATCCTGTTTCCATGCCATAGGTCAGGATCACCTGCAGGAGTGCCACCCAGGCATAGAAATTGGTGAGCACACCAATATCGGAGATCCTTGGCAGGGCAAAAGCCCAATAAAGGGAGAGCAGCCAGCTGAGCAGTTTGGGCAAAACGCTCCCCATGCCATAAAAGAAGGTCTCTTTTGCCAATGATTTCATTTCACCCGCCATGCTCACCCGAATATGTTAGAAGATTGATTGTTCATTCCGAAAACAAAAATACAACTTTTCCCTGTAGCGTTGTCAAATATTGACATCATTATTTATCTTTCATCATTTGTGAGGCCGAAATATCGAAAAAAACCGCTTACTTTGCAGGTTGAAAATAAGTAACGAGTTTTATCAATCAACAATGCCTGCACACAGCCACGTGATCGGTTGCAGGGTGCAGTTTTGAAATTATGGCACAACAGGAAGAGGTTTTTAAAAAACTGGTATCGCATAGCAAGGAGTACGGGTATGTATTCCCTTCGAGTGAAATCTACGATGGCTTGGGAGCCGTATACGACTACGGGCAGATGGGCGTGGAGCTCAAAAACAACATCAAAAAATACTGGTGGGACAGCATGGTGCTGTTGCATGAGAACGTGGTGGGGATTGATTCTGCCATCTTTATGCATCCCACCATCTGGAAGGCATCGGGACATGTGGATGCTTTCAACGATCCGCTCATCGACAACAAGGACAGCAAGAAACGGTATCGTGCCGATGTGTTGATCGAAGATCATCTGGCCAAACTGGACGATAAGATGGAGAAGGAGGTGCAAAAGGCATCCAAGCGTTTCGGTGAATCGTTCGACGAGGCCATGTTTCGCGCGACCAACCCCCGGGTGCTGGAACAACAGCAGAAAAGGGACGAGATCCACACCCGCTTTGCAAAGGCACTGAACGACAACAACCTGGATGATCTGCGACAGATCATCATCGACTGTGAAATTGTCTGCCCCATCAGCGGCACCCGCAACTGGACCGAGGTGCGTCAGTTCAACCTGATGTTCTCTACGGAGATGGGCTCCACAGCCGATGGTGCCACCAAAATATACCTCCGTCCCGAGACGGCGCAGGGAATATTTGTAAACTTCCTCAATGTGCAGAAAACAGGCCGCATGAAGATCCCTTTTGGCATTGCCCAGATAGGCAAGGCGTTTCGCAACGAGATTGTGGCCCGCCAGTTTATTTTCCGCATGCGTGAGTTCGAGCAGATGGAGATGCAGTTCTTCGTGGCACCGGGTGAAGAGTTACAGTGGTTTGAACACTGGAAGGCCTTCAGAATGAAGTGGCACCAGGCACTGGGCTTTGGCGCGGAGAAATATCGTTTTCACGACCACGACAAGCTGGCGCACTATGCCAATGCGGCTACAGATATTGAGTTCGAGATGCCTTTCGGCTTCAAGGAGGTGGAAGGGATTCACTCGCGCACCGACTTCGACTTGAGTCAGCACGAAAAATATTCCGGCAAGAAGATGCAGTACTTCGATCCGGAGCTAAACAAATCCTATATACCCTTTGTGGTGGAAACCTCTATTGGGTTAGACCGCATGTTTCTCTCCATCCTGGCGGCATCCTACTGCGAGGAGACGCTGGAAGGCGGTGAGACCCGTGTGCTGCTGAAGTTACCCCCTGCCCTCGCACCGGTGAAGCTGGCCATCCTGCCGCTGGTAAAAAAAGACGGTCTGCCGGAAAAAGCACGCGAGATCATGGACGAGCTCAAGTTCAGCTTTGCCTGTCAGTACGACGAGAAAGACAGCATCGGCAAGCGCTACCGCCGTCAGGATGCCATTGGTACACCTTTCTGTGTCACCGTCGACCATCAGACGCTGGAGGACAACACCGTCACCATCCGCTACCGCGATACGATGGAGCAGGAAAGGGTTTTCATCGATTCACTGCAACGCACCATCACCGACAAGGTTGATACGAAACATTTACTGAAACAACTATCAGCATAACATCATGAAGAGAAATTCAATCTTAATAGTCACACTTCTGTTCACTTTTCTGTTTTCGGCATGCGATAAGACAGAAACCTTCGATGACCAGTGGAAGCTCGACAACGAAGCCCAGTTTACCACCATATCCGGCAACTCCCAGTACGTGAAAATCAACTCACAATCGGGTAATGGATTTATCATGGTGAAAAAGCTGGTATCGGGTGATGGGGCAACTCCCTACTTCAACAGTCAGGTAAAGGTTCGCTATACCGGTTGGTATAAGAATATCTGGTCGAAGCCCGACACCTATACCGACGATAAGGGGAACATCATTCAGAACAAAGTGATTTTTGATTCTACACAAAACAACAACATTCCGCGTACATTTTACGTGAACGGTGTGGTGGACGGATTTTCCACTGCATTGCAACACATGAAGGTGGGCGACAAATGGGAAGTATGGATGCCCTGGAAGCTGGCCTATGGTGAAGCGGGCAACAGCAGCATACAAGGTTACACCACGCTGGTTTTTGAAATTGAACTGGTCAGCATTGTGTAGTCTTTTACAGCGACAGCAAGAATTGTTCAATGGCACTCCTCACTTGTGGGCGGGTGCCATTGAATTTATTGACCATCACGGTAAAGGCATATTTTTTGTTGCCATCGACCAGATACCCTGCGAAACACTGTACTCCGCCAATGCTTCCGCTCTTGGCAGCTATTTTACCATTATACCGGGTGTTTCCCATAAAATTTTTGAGCGTACCCTCCTGCCCCGCTTTGGGAAGTGAATCAAAAAAAGAAGAGGCATTTTCGCTTGCATTATACATGTAGACCAGCAGCTGCGTAAGAAACGAGGAACTCACTGCATTTTGCGGTGCCAGGCCGCTTCCGTCGTATATCTGCAATGAAGTGACTTCGGCGCATCTCTTTTTCCAATACTCCTGTACATAGGTTGTCCCCGCCTCCAATGCATCGGCATAGATATCATTTTTACTTTTCCTTCCGATTGTGCGAATCAGATGTTCGGCATAATGGTTGTTGCTCTCCACGTTCACCTCACGGACAATCTCTTTGAGAGGTGGTGAAACATGCGTGCAGAGCACCTTTCCTGCCCGGTAAGGCTGTCCTGCTTGCGGAGTGCAGTGTCCTGCCAGATAATCTTCCCTTGCCGTTTCCACTTTTCCAATCCTTATACCCGCCTGCATCAGGTAGTCGGCCAGTGTTTCCCCCAACACCAGGCCCGGATCGGGAATGTCGCCCTTGATGCTGAATTCTGTTCTCCCTGCCGGTATGTCCCCCCTCACAGACCGCTCATAAGAGAAAGGAACGCCATAGATGTATCCATTATCGCGGCCCGTATTGTTCAAAGTCAATTCATTCTGAAAAGTAAGCCCCTTTATTTTCGGTTCTGTGCGGAGGATTCGCGGACAACTGTTTCTGTCTGTGGTGTTAAAAAAGAGACGGTAGCTATTGTCGTACACACTGATACCATATGCCCCGGCGGCGTAATAATTGCCCATATCGATCCAGGTCCATTCCGGCGAAACGCCATTGTATCCAAACAGATTGTCCACCACATAAAGGGTATATTCCCGGTCTGGAGAAAGCGCTTTTTTCAGGGCATCGGCCGTGGTGGTAAAAAAGAGGTTCGGATTATCGTGAAAGGCCTCACCGGCAAGCGTGGGATCCCCTGAACCGAAGACCAGGATGCGGGATGGATCATTGGCATCGAGTGCAATATCGGTCTTGTAGCGATAGTTCTCACCCAATGTCTCCAGGGCTGTAGCCGTGGTAATCAGTTTTAGTACCGATGCGGGAGTTAGCGATTTGTCGGCATCATTTTCCACCACCGGTTTGCCTGTCGTCATGTCCACCACGGAAACGCCCACCGATGCGTGCTTCAGGGCGGGGTGACTGATAAACTTCTGCAATGCCGTCTGAGATTGGGCGGTGGATGCAACACAAAGTAAAGCGTAGAGAATGAGGATCCTTTGCATCTGGAGTAAACTTTAGATTATGGCAAATATACGGGATATTCTGCAGAGGATCCGTCTTTCTTATTCTTTTAACAGTTCATCAGTCATCACCGGCCGTCAATATGGTTGAAACTTACTCTTCAATATCCCACCAAACAGGGAAGGACCAGATATCATCACTCATTGCATTGGGATGAGACTCAGCCAGATTATCAGAATTATAGGTTTTCTCCAACGAAGGTTGCATCATTCTTCTAAACTGCCTGCCCAATGGTATTTTTGTTTGTGCTGTAGAATTCTGAGAATATTCGTATGGTATATTCCATCCCTGATAAACATCAGCACGATAATCCATGCGTCGCATATCGTTCCAATTTTGTTGCATGAATGACAGTGCAATAAATTTTTGTGTCATAATTTTGCCCAAAGTAAGATTGCTGGCATCTCCTATGGCATCTGCAAGGAAGATATTTATTTTTTCTTGCGACATGGGTGACTTACTGGGATTCACATTCCCGTAAGTGTTTAATTTCTGATTCATCAAATCTATATGAGCCTTGATTCCCTCTTTATAAGCCGCGAACGCGCCTGATTTGTCACCCTGCCTGAAAAGTACTTCTGCTTTTATAAAACACATTTCATGATAGCAAAGGAAGTGTGTCGGACCATCAGGACGGGAATAAAATGTAGCTGTCGATGCAACAGTACCGTCACTGAAACGATATATTTCCTGAGTGTCACCATAATATCCGATAGCACTGGAACGAAATGAAACATATACTGTATCGCCCCATCTTCTACTGTCGGCTGTATTCACGTACCAGGAATGTGCCGGAACTGTTCGTCCATTATTCTGAATCGGAGCATCACTTGTATTAAATGTTGTACCCTTCGGCCCCTGGTTCATTCTTATATCGGATGACATATCCACCCCTTTAGACCGAATATAACTTTTGCCTTGCCTGAACTGTGCCCATGGGATGAGCTTATCTGCCCGTGGGTCTTCAATCCCTTTTTGGTCGAAATTGATCAAAATATCTTCATACCATTTTGTGATACGTACACTGGTATTCATTCCCACATTGTCAAACACAATGGATGCCATCAAAGGATCTGCCCACATTACATCACCCACATTATCGGATGCAACGTCCACATGATTGACCACTGTATTATCATTATTGGATGCAGGAGCTTTTGACAATGCATCAAGTATTTCCGCAGTATCATAGCGTGATTTCTTCGAAAGATTATTCAACCAGCGTGCTTTCACGCCATAACACATTTTAATCCATTTCTGCACGTCTCCCCCGTTCCAGCTATCTCCTTTTTCGAGAGGAGTGGCAGCAGGTTCCTGTGTCATATTAAAATATTTGATCGCTTCATCAAGATCAGCAAGGCATCCATTGAAAATAGTCTCGCCATCATCATATTTTGGTGTGATGGATTCACTTAGGGCTTCCGTATAAGGCATCTCTCCATACCAGTCTACCATTAACATAAAACCCATGGCACGTATTGCTTTTACCGCACCCACGTAATGCCAGGCTCCCTCCGCAGTCGCCTTCTCTTCCAGATCTTTGAAATTTGCCGCGGCAACTACAAAAAACCACTGATAAGGAAGCGTAACGCTACCACTTACCGGGTTCCATCCTGCCAGAACACTATTGGCTGCTGTAGAACTGATATATGTTATCTGCTGCGTAATATAATTTGCACGGGTACCTGCCGACATTTGTGCATACAGATAATGATGTTGTATCCACGGAAGACGGCTGTCAACCGAAGCAACTGTATTGGAAGGATTGTTCGGATCCTCGTTAATATCCAGCCAGTCTCCCTTACAGGAAATAACTAACGTCAAAATTAGTGTGGTCAAGAATATATAAACTATTTTTTTCATCATTTCATTTATTAAAAAGTGAGATTCAAACCAAAAGAAATTCCCGCACTACTCGGTACTCCATTATAATCAATACCCACAGAACTTGAACCTGCAATACCCGATCCTGCAGCCGATGTTTCCGGATCCATTCCCTTATAATTAGTAAACAAAAGCAGGTTTGTTCCTGTGACTGTTGCCGTTAATCTCTCCAGAAAGTTGATATTTGACAATATCTTCCGGGATAAATCGTATGACAATGAAACAGATCGCAATCTCAACCAGTTCGTGTTTACCATGAAATTATCACTTTCTCTCGGATAGTAAGTTCCCCAGTAATTTTGAATAATATTTCTCCCGCTTGTCTGGGTCCCACCTATATCATAGGTTTTGTCTGCCTCGAAAGTAAATGTTTTGTCTTCGTAAACAGGCTCTTCTGCCGTGCCACCTGTTTGCACAACTCCTGACAGCGTGAGTTGGTCTCTTTCCATAGTTCGTTTGCTCATGCCATTCACAGTCATGAAATAATCTGTAC
Organism: Proteiniphilum sp. UBA4084; assembly: GCA_002383605.1. Taxonomy (GTDB): domain Bacteria; phylum Bacteroidota; class Bacteroidia; order Bacteroidales; family Dysgonomonadaceae; genus Proteiniphilum. The sequence continues at coordinate 27,288 of DFYK01000120.1, forward strand.
CATTATAAATGTCTCCTCCAAGTCTGAAATCAAATAAAAATGAAAGATTCCAGCTTTTATATTGTAAACTATTATTAAGTCCCCCGGTCATTTTGGGTTCTCTGTTGCCAATTTCATAGGTAGTGAGATTATCGCTGGTTGGCATGCCTGTTTTTGCATCTAAAATAATTTTCCCATTCTCCGTTCTTGACCATTTAGAGCCTGAAATTGCCATAAAATTCCCCCCGTTAAACGATGCAGCTTTGGCATTTCCTACCTGTACATCCGTTACATAAAGAATTTCAACTCCTTTCAAAAGATTTTGAACCGTTCCTCTGTTGCCGGCCATGTTCAAGGTAACGTCCCACTTAAAATCACGTGTCTGCACGGGCGTTCCGTTCAGAGATAGCTCCATTCCTTCATTGGTTATATCACCACCGTTTACAGACACAAAAATATATCCTGTTGATTGTCCGAGACGTGGCGACAATATCTGATTGTAAGAATTATTGGAATAATAAGCCCAGTCAAATCCCAACCGTCCTTTCAAAAACCTCATTTCCAGTCCCACTTCATAAGAATCGGTATTTTCAGGCTTTAGGTAAGGATTTCCTCTCGACCAGCTATTCCCGGTTCCAATTATTCCCCCCAGGAATTCTCGAGAAGGCCATAAATAAGTATTTGTCACATAAGGTGCCGCATCTTTACCAACTCTGGCCCAGGATGCGCGTATCTTTCCGAAAGAGAGGATGTCTTTACCGGATAGCAATTCAGAGAAAACAAAGCTTCCTCCAACGGAAGGATAGAAATAGGAACGGTTGGCAGTCGGCAATGTCGATGTCCAGTCGTTCCTGCCTGTAACCGTGAGATAGAGCATATTCTTGTATGCAGCCCTGAATTCTCCGTAAAACCCATATAAACGTTTCTTCATGTGTAGTTCGGCAAATTTTTTGTTTGCTGCCACAATATTTTCGAAACTATAAAAATTACTTACCACAAAATCATATCCCATTCTCCGATTGGTAGTCGTTTTTGTTTCCTCAGAGAAATATCCCAATAGGAATCCGAGATCGAAATCGCCCCATTTTTTTTCCATATCAGACATCAGATTGGATGACCAATAGTTGTATCGGTAATCACTTTCAGACATCATTCCGTTTTGCCACAAAAGCTGTATCGCACCATTCGGAGCTATCAGTGTGGAGTTTCGTGTAGTATAGCTGTCAGTGCCGGCCCGGTAAGAGACATTCCACCAATCAAATAATTTAAGATTCGCATTCAGGTTTCCGGTTACTCTTTCGGTATCATCACCCAATTTATTTTTATTGATTATCCAATAGGGATTTTCAATATCATCCGCTAAATCCTGCATGCCCTCAAACATACGATATTTTGTTCCGTCAGGATTTAAGTAGTGTGTCATATCGTCGCTTCTTGCCCAACGATAGACAGAAGTCATAGCCCCTGTTCCGCCTGATCCCCATAAGCCGGAAGAGGTCAATGTCTTGTCTGTATTAGCCAGAGAATAAGCAACATTGGCGCCGACTGTTAAAATTCCATATTTCTGTTCTCCGTTAAAACGAAAGGTCGTTTTGTCATATCCAGTACTGGGCACAATACCTTGTTGATCAAATCTGGATGCAGATAAATAAAAGGATCCGAATTGATTGCCTCCTGAAACGCTCAGGTTGTTATCAAAAACGGTAGATTTTTGGAAGAAGTTTTCGATGTTGTCATACATTGTATCATTTGTTCCAAAAGGTTCTCCCCACGATTGCGTTGTATAAGTGTCCAGTACGCCTTGTGCGTTATAGAATCCTCTTTTAAAACCGTCTTGTTGTTCAGGATACCGATTCACCCAGTTTGTGGCTAATTTAGTGCTTACATTTACCGAGATGTTGCCCGCCTGTCCTTTTTTGGTCGTAATGATAATCGCTCCCGCAGCAGCCCTCGATCCATAGAGGGCAGCGGCGGCGGGACCTTTAAGTACCGACATATTTTCAATATCTTCAGGATTTATATCCATCACACGGTTTCCGTAAGAAGTTGCGGTTGTAAGTGCTCCATCGAAAGCACTGTTTCCGCCGATGATGGTTGAATTATCATAAATTACCCCATCGACGACAAATAAAGGCTGATTATCTCTCTCAAGAGAAGTGCCTCCTCTTAAGATAATCTGCGCCCCTGCTCCCGCGGCACCTGAGCTCTGGGTTACATTCACACCGGCTATTTTACCCGAAAGAGAATTGATGATATTTGCTGATTTATTTTTAAGCAACTCCTCACTCTTCAGATCCTGTACGGCATAACCAAGTGCTTTTCTTTCTTTTTGAATACCCATCGCCGTAACGACTACTTCTTCGAGCTCTTCCGTATCTGATTGAAAGACGACCCGCATATTGGTGCTGACCGGTAATTCCTGTGTTTTCATCCCTACGTACGAAAAAACTAACGTAGCATTTTCCGGCGTGTTCAGAAAGAAATTACCATCGATGTCGGTCACAGTTCCCTGTCCCGTGCCTTTAATCTGAACGGATGCGCCGATAACCGGTTCACCGGATTCATCCGAGACATAGCCCGTCACGCGTATCTGGGCAAACATTGTTTCCATGCTCAAAAAAAGCAGGAAAAACTGAATGAAAATTTTTTTTCTCATACGTACATTGTTAAAGATTACACCATAATAAATGAATAATTCGGTTAGGTTATGTCAAAAAATTTCTCACAAATATAGAAATATTCTTTTAATTAAAAATATATTCAATAATATTAACATTATATTATGCAGGGATATTCTTTTATTTTACGTGAGAATCATTTGACAATGACGCAAAAATGAAACGGAAAAAGCTCCGGAGTATAAATTTAAGGAAAATTGTATGATCTAGGGTGTAATCAGTCACGAAGTCATGGTAAGTGATCCGCCCACCGGCGCATCGTTAAAGAGTGTAATTTCATCGGTTTTTTCTTTGAGCGCCAGGGCATAAATAAGCGGCAGATAATGTTCGGGCGTAGGAATGGCCAGATCAAAAGCAGGTCCCTGTTTTCTATACTGAATAAGGCTTTGATGATCATCATGCAGGATATAAGATTTCATCAGTTCATTTGCCTCAATGGCCCAGTCATAACCGTAAGGATCGCCGCTGAGCCTTCTGAAATCGGCCAGTCGCAGGTTATGTCATTATTTGTGAATGTCATTGGTCATTGGTTATTGGTTATTAAAGTGAGACCGGCTCCAAATAGAAGCCAGTCTCACTCTGTAGGAATCAATTTTTACTCATGTTTCGCACTTCCCTC
>DFYK01000037.1 GCA_002383605.1 Proteiniphilum sp. UBA4084
AGGATGCCGGTGCCGATGCGCTGGAGCTCAATCTCTTCGTGCTGAACGCCGGTGAATTCCACGATTCCTATCTGGAGGATACCTACGTGAATGTAGTCAGGGAACTGAAGAAGACCATCCGCATCCCATTGATCATCAAGATGGCAAAGAACATCAGCAACTTACCCGGTCTGGTAGGTAAACTAAAAGCACTGGGTGCCGATGGCGTGGTGCTCTTCAACCGTTTTTATCAGCTCGATATCGACATAAAAAAGATGGAAATCACCTCGGGCCCGGTATTTAGCAATCCGGCCGATTTCAGCGATACCCTGCGGTGGACTGCCATCGTTGCGGGTCGCGTGCCCGATTTTGATGTAGCCTGTTCTTACGGAGTGCACACCTGGGAAGATGTGATCAAAGGGATACTTGCCGGTGCTGGCGGAATCCAGCTCTGCAGTGTGCTTTATGAACAGGGAACGGAGGTGATTGGAGATATCCTTACCTTGATGGAGGAGTGGATGCAACAAAGCAATTACGATCGGATTGAAGAATTCAGGGGTAAACTTAGCTACGCAAATATCGAAAGTCCCGCGTTGTATGAAAGGGTGCAGTTCATGAAATATTTTTCCAATTACAAATAAGATTATGAACATCCAACAGCTCGAGTATATTATTGCGGTAGATAATTACCGCCATTTTTCAAAGGCTGCCGAAGCATCCTTTGTTACCCAGCCCACGTTGAGCATGATGATTCAGAAGCTGGAAGAGGAACTGGGCGTGAAGATCTTCGACCGTTCACAACTGCCCGTACATCCCACAGAAATAGGGAAGCGGATCATTGATCAGGCCCGGGTGGCTGTGGCCCAGGTGAATCAGATCAAAGAAGTGGTGCAGGAGGAGAAAGGCATCATAAAGGGCGTCTTCCGGCTGGGAATCATTCCAACCATATCTCCATATCTCCTTCCCCGCTTGATGCAGGTACACAGTGAAAATAAATACGATATCCGCATCGTAATTTCCGAACTGACCACCGACCATATATTGAAGGGGTTGTCGAACGATTCACTGGATGGCGGTATTCTGGCCACGCCCCTTAGGGAACCATCTATCAGAGAAAATCCCATTTACTATGAGCGTTTTTATGCCTATGTTTCACCCCAGGAGAGGGCACTCTTTGCAAAGACATCACTCGATGAGAGTGACCTCACCGCTGCCCGACTGTGGCTGCTCGATGAGGTACATTGTTTCAGAACACAGATTTTACATCTCTGTAATCTCAGAAAAAAGAAAGGCGGTAACCAGCAATCTATCTTTTCCTATGAAGCAGGAAGCATCGATACACTGATTAACATTGTAGACAAGAACGACGGTCTGACGGTTATTCCCGAGATGGCGCTGGCAAACCTGAGTGAAGCCCAGATGAAAAATGTACGTCCTTTTAAAAACAGTACCCCAGTACGGGAGGTAAGTCTGGTGACGCGGAAGGAATTTTATCGGGAAAGGCTGCTTGGCATCATTCTCGAAGAAGTGAAAACAGCCGTCCCGGTTTCAATGCAGGATGAGGCAATGAAAAAGTATGTAGTTCCCTTAGGCATAGCTGTTGGGGGTGCGCATCATCCTTCTGGTGGGCGTCACTTTATCGAGTAATTCCTCCTGCGGAGTGGCAGGTTCCCACCACTTCCTTTCCACATCATACAAACTTCGCTGGATAGTGGCTCCCGCTTGCAGATCGAGAAAGCTCCCAAACACGGCTCTTCCCTCCAGATTTATCCCATATACCTTTGCTCCATAGCCGGCATTTTCGATGATGACCTCATTGCCTTTTTTGACCTCGGTGAAAGGGCTCTCAAGCTGTGTGTAGAATCCTTCTATCAGGAGATTGAACAGGGCTATCCCCCTCGAATGATAGAGATCGACAGAGCCGCTCAAACTTTTTGAACGCTCCTCTGTCAGTTTGTCCGACAATATCCTGATTACCTGGTTTCCTCCCGCGATGTCCACATGCAGGTTTTCATCAAACACCTGGGATGCACGAAACCCTTCGCTGTAGGTGAGCCGGATATTGATGTTTTCAGTGGGGTTATACCGGAAATTGAATCGTGGACTAAAGATGGCATGATTCACCAGGTTGTGGTTGTCGAGACGCCCCCCGATGAGGAAACTCCACATCGCCGTTTTCCATTCGTTTTGCAGGAATGTGCTTGCTGTGTGCGTGTTCTGTGCAATATTGTCTGTCCGGTACCCGCTCACATCTTGCAGTTCGCTGCCCGTATATTCCAGACCGGCTGTCAGGTCTGCCGGCATAAACCACAAATTATCGAAAGAGCAGATATAATTTCCTCCCAGCTGATAGGTGAGCTCCGACGTATTTCCGAATGAATTCATCCGAAGCAGGTTGTTCGACATGGCTTCGTTGATTGCATCCAACTCCTGCTGATTCATGTCCGGCCCAACGGCCGGAATATTTTTATCAAAGGGCTCGCCGGCCCCATAGTAACTGTCCCGGTCGGTATGACTGGCCGCAGCATAGAGGCTTAACTTGTGCTTCTGGTTCGACGAATACCTGTCGAAGCTGAGTGATCCGCTATTGATATAATGCTCCACCTGTTCCGTGATATAGCTCTCAAACGGTTGTCGGTTGAGCCTATCGCCCCCTCGCCTGAATTCATGTAGATTCCTGTATTCGAGTGTCATCCTGGAGTAAACACCTGTCTTCAGGAAAGAGCGAAATCCCAGTGAGCGGTTTTTAAGCAACGGCAACTCAGTAAAACCATCGTCATCCATGTCCACTCCGTCGCGGAGCCTGTGTTGTCCGTAAACCATGATTCCTGCGTTCCTCGAATCGTTCACCAGCGAAGCATTGAATGTGGTATTGTTTTCTAAAGCTCCTGTATTGTATATGGAAGAAACAGTGTGGGCAAACTCACCCGTATTGCGGATAGGTTCCCGTGTGATGATGTTGATGGTGCCGCCGATGGCATTGGCGCCAAACAGAGCCGATCCACCACCACGCACCACCTCAATCCGTTCGATCATGTTGGCAGGTATCTGCTCCAGACCGTATACCCCTGCCAGTGCGCCAATCATCGGCCGGGAGTCAATTAATATCTGGGAGTAGGAACCCTCCATCCCGTTGATGCGTACCTGTGTGGTTCCGCAGTTCTGGCAGTTGTTTTCCACCCGCAGTCCCGGTTGAAACCTGAGTCCTTCGGACAAGGTTTTGGCGTTGGTGACATTGAGTGTCTTCATGTCCAGTACGCTCACCAAAGAAGGGGCCATGCGGCGTGTGGTTTCATTTCTGTTTGCCGAGACCACTACCGCTTCGAGAGACACTTGCTCCTCTTCCAGTTCAAAATCAATCTCCAGTGTTCTGTCTGGCTGAATTGTTACTTCTCTGATCGCCGTTTTATACCCGATCATGGAGACTTCCATCCTGAAATTGCCCGCGGGCAGGTTACGCAGGAAATAGTGACCCGAGGCATCGGTGGTGATACCGATGGTGGTGCTATGCAGTTTGATGGTCACATAGGGCAGGTGCTCTCTTGTTTTTTTATCCAGCACGTGACCGAATATGTTTGCGTCTGTTTGGACGGGATTGTTTCCCTCCGCCTGTCCATAGACCGACAGGGTTGATATATAAAGAATGATGAAAATGATATTTTTCATTTCAACTGTTTTTTGATGTAAATATATGTATGGTTGTAAAGTATCCGCACATGTATATCCAGGCAAACAGTTTCCTGTGCTTAGATTCAAATAAGGATACTTGCTGTCCGTGTTGCGGAGTGGAGTGGTGACGGTGTCAGACCGCAGAAGGGGGAGCTCTCAGCTGCAGGGGAGTGGCCAGTGTTAACAGGTGGTCCGGTTGGTATAAGTAGGGATAGTAAACCGGCAGTGATGTGAGTATGCCGGCCACCTCAACTGTAGGTATTATATCCGGCGTGAGGTTGGTCTTAAAGATCTGATCGAGCAGTTGTAAATCTTTTTCGGTATGGTCGTGGTTTGGCTGATCCCCCAATTTAAAAGGGTGAGAATGGATATAGATGGTCTTGTTGATGATGTGACTATGGGTGAAAAGTGACATCCCGCCTGCATACAGTACAAAGAGTGTCAGGCAGAACCATCTTAACGGTGTATATTTCTTCCGGTGCATACGGTTGCAAATATATGGCAATTTCTCAGAATTTATACTATTTTTGTAGCTGGAAAGTTGTTTTTATGGATCCACTGACGATCATTCGGAAATACTATAAGGAAGGAACTAAATTGTATGATATTTATCTGTCGCATGTGACCCATGTGACAGATAAGGCGCTTTCCATAGCCCGCAATCATCCGGAGCTGGCAGTGGATGTCCGGTTTATTGAGGAGGCTGGCATGCTTCATGATATCGGTATATTCCAGACGAATGCTCCTCATATTGCCTGCGAAGGCACTTTTCCCTATATCTGTCATGGTTATCTGGGACGGGAACTGCTTACGGCTGAAGGGTATCCAAAACACGGACTGGTCTGCGAACGGCATACCGGTACGGGGCTTAGCCTGGAAACTATCATCAACCGTAAACTACCCATTCCTCACCGGGATATGCGACCGGTAAGTCTGGAGGAGAAGATTATCTGCTTTGCCGATAAGTTTTACTCCAAATCACAGTTGGATAAAGAAAAACCGGTGAAAAAGATAAGACAGAATCTCAGCAAACATGGATGGCATCAGGTGGAAATATTTGACGAATGGTGCGAAATATTCCTGTGACAGGCCGGTTTTACAGGATGCCAATTTTTTTTGGCAAACTATTTGCAGTGTCTATAGTTGGTAAATTCAAATAAATATGATACAAAACGATAATCAGCATACAGGATCCCGGGAAAGGGACACGGAGTTGGACAAAGAAGCGATGCGTGATGAAGATGTGACCGCATGCGAAGAGAATGAAGACAATTTGACAGGTGTAGCTACAGAAGGTCAGGAAGCGCTGGATGATTTACAGCAGAAATTTGATGATCTCAACAACAGCTATCTACGCCTGCATGCAGAGTTCGATAATTTTCGCAAGCGTACCCTGAAAGAGAAAGCAGATCTGATTAAAAGCGGCGGTGAGCGCGTGCTGCTTGATATCATTTCTTTGGTGGATGATTTTGAACGGGCACTTGCTATTCTGTATGATGCCGAAGACAAGGATGCCATGCTGGAGGGAATGGATCTTATTTACGGGAAATTTATAAATTTTCTGAAACAACACGGGGTAACAGAGATAGAAGCCATTGGTCAGCCTTTCGATGCCGACCGTTTTGAGGCGGTGACAACGATACCGGTACAGGAGGAGTCGCAGAAGGGGTTGGTTGTCGATTGCATCATGAAAGGATATGTCCTGAATGAGAAGATCATTCGTTTTCCAAAAGTAATAGTAGGAGAATAAGATGTCAGCAAAAAGAGATTATTACGAGATACTGGAGGTCTCCAAAAGTGCCACGGCGGAAGAAATAAAAAAAGCTTACCGAAAAAAAGCCATTCAATTTCATCCGGACAAGAACCCGGGCAACAAGGTGGCAGAAGAGAAGTTTAAAGAAGCTGCCGAAGCTTATGAAGTGCTGAGCGACGAGAACAAGCGCGCCCGTTATGACCAGTATGGCCATGCCGGGGTGGGTGGGGCAGCTTCTGGCGGCGGTTTTGGTGGTGGCATGTCGATGGACGATATCTTCTCCCAGTTTGGCGACATCTTTGGCGGCCATTTTGGCGGCTTCGGTGGTTTCGGTGGCTTTGGCGGTTCGCAGCGTGGCAGGAGGGTAAACAGAGGTTCCGACCTGCGCGTGAAGGTGAAACTAAACCTGAAGGAGATTCTCAATGGGGTGGAGAAGAAGATCAAAGTAAAAAAATATGTATCCTGCTCGCATTGCGACGGAAATGGTTCAGAGAATGGAACATCCCTTTCAACCTGTCCCACCTGCAATGGCTCGGGTGTGGTAACACGGGTGGCAAACACCATCTTGGGACAGATGCAGACCTCCTCTACCTGTCCCACCTGCAACGGTGAAGGGAAATCCATCACAAAAAAGTGTGTCCATTGTAACGGCGAAGGAATTATACGGGAAGAAGAGGTGATCCCCATCAGGATACCTGCCGGTGTGGCCGAAGGAATGCAGCTCTCCATGTCGGGTAAAGGAAATGCAGCCCGCAGGGGTGGGATCAACGGCGATTTGCTGATTGTGATCGAAGAAGAGGAAGATCCCAATCTGATCCGCGACGAAAACGATGTGATCTATAATCTGTTTCTCAGCTTCCCCATGGCAGCGTTGGGCGGAAGCGTGGAAGTACCTACCATAGACGGTGTGGCCAAAGTAAAAATTGAACCGGGCACGCAGCCTGGCAAGGTGCTCCGGTTGCGCAACAAGGGACTGCCATCGGTAAACTCCTACGGCAAGGGCGATGAGTTGATCAACGTAAATGTCTATGTCCCGGAAACGCTGAGTGAAAAAGAACGAAAGCTGATGGAGGAGATGAACAAGTCGGAAAACTTTGTCCCCTCATCCACTGCGAAAAAGAACGTGTTCAACAAGTTCAAGAAAATGTTCGACTGATAGATACAGTTGGCGAAGCCAACTTATGAAAGCTTTTTCATCGTTTCTTATCCTTTTTCAACCAAAACCTTTCAATTTCCTCCAGTGATATGCCTGCTGTTTCTGGCATTAGTTTCCAGACGATCAGCATATAAGGAATACACATGAAGGCAAAGAGGAAGAAAGTACCGGCAGGAGTAAGAGTCTCAAGCATCCACGGTGTAAGTTGACCGATGAGGTAAGTGCCTACCCAGAGAGATAGTCCTGCAATAGACATAGCGGTACCGCGGATGCGCGTAGGATACATTTCCGATAGAAATACGAAAATAACAGCACTGATGGAGCCGGCGGTGAAGAATATATACATCAGGAAGTATACCAACAAAAAAATGCTTGATAGACCCCATGTTTCTCCCATTACAAAGTAGGTACCGATAAGCACAAGAGAAATGATCATGCCGGATACGCCAATATACACCATTTTTTTTCGTCCTATCCTGTCAATAATTAAAAGTGCCAAGATGGTTGTGCACATATTTACCAGGCCAATCAGCGACTGGTAGAATAGGGAATCTCCACTGGAGAGTCCGCTTGCTTCAAAGATAGAAGGGCCATAATATAATACCGCGTTTACTCCCATAAATTGTCCCAACATGGCAATCGCGGCTCCTATAATTATCGCGCGGAAGATACCCGGGCTTAGAAGCAACTTCCAATCAGATTTTTCTTCCGACTGCAGCATCGATTTTGTTTCATTTATTTGAAACGAAATAACAGAGGAGTCATTATATATTTTAGCAAAAATAGGAGATGCCTGACTCTCCTGTCCTTTTACAATCAGCCATCGTGGGCTTTCCGGAATAAAGAAAATGATGATAAAGAACAGTAGGGCAGGCAAAGTTTCACCTCCCAGCATACCTCTCCAGACTTCAGTTCCGAATATCTTGAGTAAAAGAGGGCTGTTTGAGGTGAAATCTACAGACAAGTCAAGTAAATAGTAATTCATCAGGTAAGCTCCCAGGAATCCAACCGTAACCGCGAGTTGGTAGAGAGATACCATACGTCCGCGGTGTGATGCGGGTGACACTTCCGAAATATACAGTGGGCAAACCACGGAGACAATGCCAATACCTACACCGCCAATCATACGATAAATGACCAATTGATCCAGATTGGCTGAGACTGCGCATCCTGCTGCGGAAATAGTAAAAAGCACAGCTGAAATCAGCATTGTTTTTTTGCGTCCCAAACGGTCACTGAGTGTCCCTGCGAAAAGTACGCCGGTGATAGATCCTACCAGAGCGCAGCCTACGTACCAACCGCTTTGTAGTGATGTAAGTGAAAACTGACTGGAAACCTGTGACACGGTACCTGAAATTACAGCCGTATCGTATCCGAATAAAAAGCCTCCTAATGCTGCAACCACGGATAGAAACATTACATATCTTATATTATTAATCTTGTTCATTGTGCTCACAAGTTAAAGTATTCTTTATATCTGTTGTATAAGTTACCGGCCTGGGGATAGGCTGACTGAGGACTCATAAAGTGAGAAAACTCGAAGGTGATGGCCTTGTCGTATCTGCAACGTTGAGCTGCCTCCAGCTTCATGCGTAGCTTGTCGAATTTGATAGGCAGAAATTTGATAGGCATATCGCGGTCGAAAGACTCGGCATTTGTCCAGCATTTCATGTCATACTTATCGGCCAGCTTCTTGTTCACAGTAAAAAAAGCATCCAGTTCATCATAATCAATATGCCCATCCTGAAATGCCACGGCATCTACCACTTCGTGGATTCCTGCAAAAATCTCATCCCATTCCTTTTCATGTTGCTGAACAGATACAGCTTCGTTTTTAGATAAGGAAGTTCCGCTTGCTGCCACGGCTTTTTTCCCATCGATCCATGGCGAAATAAAAGTGGGTAACCCTCCGGAGACATCTTTGCACTGCTTTCCCATCGCGTAGAAACTTCCAATCGCTCCTTTCGTAGAACGACTGATTTCCCCGCTGAGGTACCATCCCCCAAAACTTTTATACTTTTCACCATAGTTTTTCCACACTTCATCGATCACGAACCTGTTATCCTCTATCTCGTGTGACATGTCGCCTGTAGCCCAATAATGACCGGAATCATACAAACCAAAGTAAAATTTCATATTATACTTCTCGGCGAGTCTCAAAAACATATCCAGCAGGTCAACGGAAGGCATATAACATCCTTTACCCAAGAGATATTTAGAAGGATAAGTAATGAATTTTTTGTAACCCGAACGAATCAAGATTACCGTATCAATACCTATTGCTTTCATATGTTGGAAGTCAAGATCCCATTCCGCTTCACCCCAGTTCTGGTGAGGGATATCGTGGGATATTTCATCTAAAAACGTACCGGTAATTTTGATTCCACTGTTTTCAGGAACGATAAGTTTGCTTTTCAATTCACAGTTCTTGTATGTTTTTGAACCATTGTCTGATGAGATATTTCTTTTGTTGTCGGTGCAACCTGGAAATACGGGAATAGCTGCTACGGATGCGCCTGCAAGAGCCGCTTTTTTAATAAAATCTCTTCTGTTGTTCAACATTGTTGTCCGTTTTAATATTATTTGTTTTCTATCCGGTTTATTGTTTCAAAAAGTTTTCCTGCCATTCGTGCAAACTTAAAAAAGACCTTCTTGATAACTTATTGTACATTTCTAAGGCCATTCTGTTTCTACTCCCTGCCGGTGTAGCATTTGTTGAAAATCAGACAAGAGTTCACTTCGTTCTCTCACCGCTCTGAAGGGTACTTTTGTTTTTTTTGCGAAAACAATCAGTTGACCTACTGCTTCGCCGATACTCCATTCCACGGGATGCAGACGGTAACACCCATTGGTGATGTGGGTAGTGCCTATGTTCTTGTTTGCCGGAAGCAGATTGGTTATACGTTGGGGTAGAAGTGCTCCCAGCGGTATTTGGAAAGGCAGCGATGAAAAGTCGACATAGTTATTCCCTCCTGAGCTGGGATGAAGATCTATATGATAATATCCAATACCTACGCTATCGAAAAATTCTGCAGCACGTTTTCCTTTCACGTCGCCGGAAACCAGTCGACGGTTTTCTGCTCCCACGTGTTCTTCCAGAACTGTGAATTCCGCACGGATACGTCTCGATTCCCGGATATAAGGATACTTTGCCATCCCATCTTCCGTACCCATCATATCACCCCGCAATCTCAGCCCGCGCCATCCAGTACCTCCGTCGGGGCGCGGTGCTTCTGTCTGTAGCCAGTAGAACAGAGAATGGCTTAGCTGTTTGGCTTTTTCCACATTTCTGTGGAATTCTTTTTCGGAAACATCGATTAGATTCCCGGGAAAAAAATCATTTTGAGGCCAGTTTACAATGGTGATATCTCCATCATATGTGTCTTCAACAAAATTGTGTCGATTGATGATACGTCTGTAGTTCCAAAGATTGAGCACGCCATCCAGATCTTTTCCGTCCGGATCGAATCCCAGTTTCTTGGGACTTAGTGTCCTTGGATCTGTGTAGGATAAGTCAAGTAATCTCCCCGGCCAGGGTGGAGTCATTTTCGGAACATATTGTCTCCAGAAGTCATACTCTTTGGGAGGATCCTGAACATTATCTCTTCCTGGTTGGTAGTCCATGGCAAAACAGACAGTAAATGCCTGGTTGTTCATGGGGTCTGCTTTTTCAGGTGCATGCAGTTCTTTGGTGTCGTGTTTCGATTCAGTGCCAGTTATATACTCTGTGCCAGTCAATGGAAGCAGGTCTCCACATTCTGTTGCGTCAACAAAGGAATCACCCGTTAGTACTTTCCGGTCACCCGTTTGCAAATTCTCGATTTCCACAGAAACTACCCGATCACCGTCAACATTGCTGCTCTTTACCTTATGGTTTAAGAGGATTCGTAATTTTCCGGTACTAAGAAATGGAGAAAGCATATCAGTCAATACGGAAACGGCAACCCTTGGCTCGTGACAAATACGGGAAACGCTTCCATCACCCGGATTGAGATTTTCACGGGTGCGGGCCGCTTCGGTGAGAGGATAGTTATGATTGTAATAATCGCGAACCCTGTTCCTGTAATCACGGTACGACTGTGGGGCACCGTGAGTTTCAATCCATCGGTGTTCATCGGGGGGAACTCCCTGCTGAGACACCTGCCCGCCGATCCAGTCGGTCTCTTCGGTCATGATTACACTCAGTCCGTTTCGGCAACAGGCAAGCGCGGCTGCACAGCCTCCCAGGCCTCCACCCAGGATGATCGCCTCTGCTTGTAATTCGCGAGATTGTAAATTATGATGGCTCAGGGATTGTCTGTTGACTGCCTGAAGAGTAGTGCATCCTTGTGCTGCTGCGCTGCCCCCCAGCAAAGCAGCATAAGTCAAAAAGTTTCTTCGGTTCATTTCTTTTTGTTTTATAATTCAAAATTATTCCCTTGAGCAAAGAGGTAATTCTTTCTTTTTGGTTTTATGTGGGTACTGCTTATCCCTTTAGATTCATCACTTATTCGTATTTTTTTACAAATTACTTTAAGTTTTCAGAAAAACTTCAGTGACACTATTTATTTTTTCTGCGTTTATATTTTCCAGCATTTTCCAGCATTGATAGAGTCCTCGTGGCACGTGGAAACATCCTTTCCATTTTCCTCCTTTCAGGTCGAGCAGTACCTCTCCCTGTCTGTTAAGGTATCCCCACCATTCCGGGTATTCGGGATCTTTAAAATGGCTCCATGTATATTCGTGCACCTTTTCGAACCATTGGAGGCACGCTGACGAACCTGTGAGCTGATATCCTTTCAGTAGTGAGATCAGTGTCTCCACATGCACCCACCAGAGTTTCTGATCCCACTCGAGTTGTTGGGGTGGAAATCCTTTCCGGTCCATAAAGTAGAAAATGCCACCATGTTCCTTGTCCCAGCCGTATTCGAGTGTTTTGAGTGTTGTTTCCACTGCTTTTTCAATCAGCTGCGGCCTGTTCAGCCTTTTTCCCAGATCCATAATGAACCACATTGCCTCGATGGCATGCCCCGGATTCATGAGCCTGCCTTCGAAGGTGTCGGAGAGTGAGCCGTCTTCATTCACGTTTTCCACGATCAGTCCATCCATTTCGGGACGTAAAAAGACCTCCATCACCTCGTGAATACATTCTTCGATGATTTGGTCCAGAAATGCCTTGTCGAGCAGGTGTTCGATCTCGAGTGAGAGGTTACAGAGAATCATGGGCAGGGCGAACGATTTCAGGTTTCTCGTTCCCGGATATGCCTTGTTCCACTTTCCTTTCGGATTGTCTCTTTTTGAAAGGATAATATCGAACGTCTTTTTTGCGATCCCGGCATATTCTTCGTTTCCGGTGGCCTTGCTCAGCTGGCCGAAGGCCATTGTGGCAAAAGTGTAGGAAAAGATGTTGTAAGGCTCAATAATGGGCTTTCCTTCCCTGGTCAGTGAGAAGTACCAGTTTAGGTTGCCGTCGTGACCGAATTTTTTCAGAAACTCACCTCCCTGCACGGCACAGTCGAGCCACTCCTGCCGCTTTTCCACATTGTTATATAACATGGAGAACATCCATACCTGTCGCCCCTGCAACCAGATGAATTTATCTGTGTCATACACATTCCCCTGTCGGTCGAGACAAGTGAAATATCCTCCAAACACGGGATCTAGGGAGTAGTCTAACCAAAAAGGGATTACATTTTCAAGTAATTCATTTCTGTATTGAAGAGAAAGATTGTTAAAGTTAATCATTATTTTTTTAGTTATTATTGATAAGTGTAGGGTAATTCAAATGATAAATATTATTCGTTTACTTTTGTTTTCTTTTTAGATTAAGAACCATTATTTTAATTCATATAATTTCCTCTTATGTCTACCGTTTTTTCAAATGGATTTAATATTTGATCGATTAAGAGGGCGGCTTCCACGCGAGTAATCTGTTTATCTTTTTTAAAATCAGAAAACCCGAACGCGGCATATACATCTTTGGCCCTGGTTGTTAATTCTTTTTTTAACCTGAGTTTTTCCATTTCTTCAATTTTGCTTATCAATGTAAGCATATCATTTAGCGTGAGAGGAATATTCGTATCGGGAATGTCGATGCCGGGATATACATCTTTTAAACCGCTGAGTTCCGACCATAAGACAGGATCATTTATTCTGAACCAAGTCTGGTTTGCCCAGCCTTCATTTTTTCCGGAACCTTGCAAGATTCCAGTAGCACCAATTCGCTGTAGCGGCAGGAAAAATGGATTTTCTTTTTCTACGTCGATATAGGGTAGGAGATAGTTTCCCTGTGATAGAAGTGTTTGCTGAACCTTACGTACAGAAACACTTTCAATGTCTGTTTTATTTTTCATGGCCAACGCTGCCAATGTTCCCGCTACCTGGCCAATTTGCATGATAACCGGTTGAAGCCGAGTAGTACCATTCACGATATTGGAAACTGAAATCGATTTTTCGGCTACGATCAGTCCTTTAATATCTTGTGGGATCATCACACCTAATGGAACTCCATAAGAGGGTATGGGATGGAAAGATAAATTGGGTAACTTGTCTTTCCCTGAATACCTGGCGTGATGATGATCTACTGGATAATCACCTACTGCTATGCAGGTTCGGTATAATTTATCGGTTTGAGTATAAGGTTCTACAATATGGTTAAGTGTAAAACGTACCAATCCATGGATACGTAAAGATTCACGATGATAAGGGATCAACGGTAATCTGTCTTCTGTGGGGAACTCATCGTCTGCAAGCCCGAGCATATTCATCCCCAGTTCTTTTTGGATGAAATAAATAAAGCAAAGTGTGTGGTTTTTGGCTTTTTTCAAAGCTTCCTCACGTTCTTTTTCATTTTTACCGATTAAGTTTACGTAGAAATCGTTGCCCTCTATGGGCCAATTAATCATGTACTTGTTATTAGGCAGTTTGCCGTATGTGATCATTCTGTCTTTATTCCATAACCTGTTTAACGGATTTGGGTTTTCACAAAGAGAATTCTCGCATGAACAAGCAAATTCGTCCGGGTTATATCCATCCGGCTCTGGAATAGTTACATCCTTACCCCGATCTTTCAGAATTGCCACATATGTTAGATCCTGTATTACATTGTTGGATTTTTCAGGTGCAATATCTTCTCCGGTCTCTCCCCGGCTTTCCATTCCAATATCATATCCGACACCGCATTGTAGTGCGACATCGCCCAATTCGGTGGCGTCTATAATGATTTCGGGATTCAGTGTGAGTGTTCCTTCCAGTGTTTCAACCAGAACGTTCCACTTACCGTTTTCTTTTTTTATGGATTTTAGTTTACTTTTGAAGTAAATTGTCAGATTTTTTTCCTGAGCAGTGATATGTTGCAGAATTTTGTTGCCGGCCGATGGTTCAAATTGAACCTTGCTTACCCATCCGGTTTTTAATGCTTCTGAATTGCCGTAATAGCTCGTAAGAGAATCTTTAAACTCTCCCCAAAAACCGCTTGGCAGGTTATAATTACCGTCTATAGCACTTACTCCAGCACTTGTGAGCATTCCTCCTAACCATTCCGATTCTTCAATAATCATGGTTCGAACTCCCATTCGGGCAGACGATATTCCGGCGCTAACCCCGCTTGCTCCGCCTCCCACAATAAGTAGAGCGGGAGACTGATTGTGCTTACAGCCTAAAGTAGAAAAAGACAAAATAAGTAAGGGAAGTAGGATGCGAAATCCGGTTCTCGTACTAATCATATATTTTTATTATTTTACAATTTCCACGACAGCTTTAAAGCTGTCGTGGAAATTAAAATCATTAATAACCTGAATTTTGTTTCAAAGCTGGATCTCTGTCGATTTCGGTCTGGGGGATCGGAAAGAGATAGAAGCGGTCATCCCAGAAACGATTCCGGTCTCTCACTTTCAATTTGTCTTTAAATGCGTCATAGTTAGCTATGTCATTAAGATCATGCCTGCTGCTTTTCTTAAAATTGGGGATCATATCGTGTGTTGCATCCTGGTATCCTCCGGATGCAATATACCCGTTTTCATCCTTTCCAGTTGCAAGAGGATAGCCATAACTTGGGCCTTCGTTTTCCAGCTCACCTATGTTCCATCTTCGCATATCCGTAAAATGCAGCCCCTCCAGGATTAGCTCAACCTTTCGTTCCCTGCGCACAAGCTGTTTCATTTTATTCTGATCGCCTATCCTATCGGCTGCCACATTGGGCATGTGAGAGCGATTGCGGACCTGGTTAATCGCGTTATATACTGAATTATCCATTTCTCCCAGTTCAATTTTTGCTTCTGCATAAGTGAGTAGAATCTCGGCATATCTCATCACCGGAACATTGCTTGTCTGGGTGTTGATGGCCTCAACCTTCTCATTACTGAACTTCTTCCACATATATCCTAAGCCGGCATTGGCAAAGCTGGTCCATGCGGCACCACTGTTAATATCGGCATTGGTTTTCACTTCCCATACCCCAGTGTTGAAATTATAAAATTTTGTAGTAGGGTTATACACATCGGCAATAAACATTATTCTGCCTGCATCAGTCCCTTTAGTATTTCCAACAACTGTGTCTCCATGCATCCATAAGGTAGAGGAAAAACGAGGATCTCTGTTTTTTGAAGGATTTTTCGGGTCGTAAAGAGGTGATTCGTCTATCCTCTTTCCGTCGATACACTCATATGTGTCTGCCAACAACTGTGAAGGATGTCTTCCCGTTTGTCCGTAATTCCTGGAAACCTGTCCAAATCCGATCATATGAAATTTCTTGTTTCCCTGATTAGAGTACATTAGTTCAAATAGCATCTCGTTACGTACATCTGCCTTCTCCTGCCCGGTAAGATTAAAAAGATCATCGAAGTTTGCAGCCAATGCTCTCTGTCCGATTACCTCATTGGCCGCATTGGCTGATATTCTGAAATAATCAGCCGATTTTCCGCCATAATTGAGGCTTCCCCCCAGCAGGGCAGCACGAGACTTAAGTCCGTATGCAACAGCCTTGTCAACACGTCCTCTTTCGGTTGCAGTCCATGGTAAATCGCTGACTGCAAGGTCCATTTCAGACAAAATGAAATCAAGAATTACTTTCTTGTCCTCTGATGCGCTATTGTATTGTTCAACCGTTACAGGTTCGGTGAAAAATGGAACGTTACCGTATGTCGCAATGAGGTTGTAATAGGCAAAGGCTCGAAGAACCCTGGCTTCGGCCAGATATTGTTTGGATTTACCCTGCAGGAGGTCCAGATAAGACTCTGAGCCTTTCAAAACTGAGTTTGCACGTGCAATAATAGCATAAAGATTACTCCACCAGTTTAACACGCTTACGTTATCTGGATTCAGTGATCCACCAGCGCCGATCGAAGTGTTTTCTGCACGTTCAAAAGCCAAGCCTGTCCAGTGGTCAAGCATGATATTGAAAGGGAGGTTGTAAGCGAGGGTAAATGCTACTGCATTATATATACCCGATACTCCATCTTTTACGGCTGGTTCTGATTTATAGAATCCGGTGGAAGAGTAATTATTGGGTTCCCTGTCTAAGAAATCTTCACATGATGCGATCAGAACAAAAGTACAGATCAGAATGATGATTTTTTCAATTATTTTTTTCATTTTTGTAGTCTTTTAAAAATTAATATCCACACCAACAGTTATGGTCCTCATAAGAGGATAAAAGCTACCACTGGAGACTGAGTTTTCAGGATCATATCCTTCGTAGGCATTAGAGAATGTCAGAAGGTTCTGTCCGCTTATATAGAAACGAACTTTGTTCATATTCCATCTGTTAGTTGTTTGTTTTGGAATGGTATATCCCAGTACCACATTTTTCAGTCGCAAATATGCTCCGCTCTTTACCCAAAAATCGGAGATAATATTATTCGGGTTATTTCCTGATCCGTCAATTAGCAAAATCGGGAATTTGGCGTCTCTGTTATCTTCGCTCCAGTAATCAAGTTGATTTTTAAACATCGAACGTCCTATATAAAATGGGCGCACACCGTAGCCGGAGTAGAAAAGGTCCCTCTTTCCCACACCCTGGAAGAAAATATTGGCATCAAGCCCTTTCCATTCTGCTCCGATGTTTAAACTATATTCATATCTTGGCGCGGGATTTCCAATAATGGTTCGATCCAGGTCGTTAATTATCCCGTCGGGTTTTCCTTCCGGCCCGTTCAGATCTTTGTAGCGAATATATCCCGGTTTGATGTTTTTCTTTTCTCCGTATACGGCGGCATTGTCAATCTCTTCCTGCGTCTGAAAATATCCGTCGGATACAAATCCATACCATGATCCCAAAGGATCTCCTTCACGGGTTATTTGAGTTCCGATGTATTCTTTGCCGTATAATTCAGTGATGGTGTTTTTAACATCAGACAGATTGGCCGTAATATTATAATTCAGATTACCTATTTTATCTCTCCATGTTATATTCAGGTCCCAGCCGTTATTTCTCATTGATCCGGCGTTTTCCCATGGAGAAGAGAGGCCGACAAATCTTGGGATGGGGAATTGCTGCAACATGTCGTTGATGTTTCTTACATAGTAATCGAAAGTAGTTGTAAGTTTAGAGGAAAAGAAACCCAGATCCACGCCAATATTCAGCTGAGTTGACTTTTCCCATGAGATTTTCTCGTTGGCTACCTGAGTCTGTGTAGCACCAGAGCCCAATTCTTTATCGAACCAATAGCCAAACCCTGGGGAGATGGTGGCTGCATATGGAAAATAACTATATATATCCTGATTACCCAGAGTGCCATAAGAGGCTCTTAGTTTTAGATTGTCTATTGTCTCTTTGAGCTGATCAAAGAATCCCTCCTCCGAAATTCTCCAGCCTACCGAGGCAGAAGGAAAGAAACCCCATCTTTGGCTTTTCATGAAGCGTGATGACGCATCGAATCGTCCGTTCAACTCCAGAAGATAGCGCTCCTGGTAGTTATAGTTCAGACGTCCGAAGTAGGATAGCATTGCCCAGTCCCAATGGCCGCCACTATTAGTCGCGGTAGCATTGTCTCCATGATTCAGATCTTCGAAACCATCAAACTCATATCCTTTCCGTGTCGCAGAGAACGATTTACCTGAGATCTCCTCAGACTGAACCCCTGCTAGGATATTGAAAGAATGATTCTTAATCTGTTTTGCGTAAGAACCCTGGAGATTAAACTGGTTGGTGATTGTCTGGTCCCAACCCTCGTATTTGGTTGTTCCATCGGGGGGATAGGTAGTTTTATACATTCCTCCTTCATAGGTATCGTATGGTTTCAGGAAATAATCTGATGTTCCTTCAATTTTTCTACTGCTGTAGCTAGTGAGAAGATACAGCCCTTCCAGAGGAGTAATCTGAACAAAACCTTTCACTCCTAACTCGGGGGTGACAGAAGTATTAATACCAGATACCTTTGCGGAAGCAATCGGGTTGTCGCCATTCTGGCCATAACCCCAGGTGCCGTCGTTATTGATGCCTGAAAATACAGGAACGAAAGTAGTAGCCTTATTGATAATGCTTTCCGGGGAGTCGTTTGCTGGCTGAACTGTTTTGGACTGACGGATATTTACGTCTACACCACTTTTAAGCCATGAGGTAATTTGAACATCGGTATTAAGGCGCATTGTCATCCTACTGTAATAGTTATTGGCAATGTTCCCGTCCTGATAGAGATTGCCGAAATTTGCAAATATCCTGATCTTATCGGAACCTCCGCTGATACTCAGAGAGTTGTTGTGTGTGAGTGCATTCTCCTTGATGATCTCATTTTTCCAGTTGGTATCGTAACGGTTAAAGTTATCAGCCCCCAAAGTCTCATAGTCATTGATGAGTTCTTCCGAATACTGAGGATCCATATTTGCATTTGCTCTTGCCACGTTAATGGCTTTCATATATTCTACAGCCGATAATGGTTCGGGAATGGCAGTGGGAGTGTTTACCCCGACATATCCACTGTACGAGATAGTTAATTTATTCTCTTTAGCCCTTTTTGTAGTGATTAGAATAACTCCGTTAGATGCACGGGATCCATAAATGGAAGCGGATGCGGCATCCTTAAGCACCGAGATTGACTCGATGCTGTTCATATCAAGAAAGTTTAATCCGTAGGTGTCAGCAATAACTCCATCTATTAAGATAAGAGGATTGGAAGATGAATTCAGCGAACCTGTTCCCCTGATTTTTATGCCTGCACCGTCGTAACCGGGTCGGCCCGAAGTCGTTACTACTGAAACACCCGGAATTAATCCCTGTAAAGCAATCGAAGTATTGGATACATTTCTTTTCACCAGATCTTCGCTACTTACGTTTTGTACTGAACCTGTCAGATTAACCTTCTTTTGAGTTCCGTAGCCCACCACTACCACCTCTTCAAGTAACTCTGTATCTTCGGTTAGAGTCACATTTAGGAAAACTCTTCCATTTAGTGGAATTTCCTGAGTACCAAACCCTACATAGGAAAACTCTATGACGACTTTAGGATCTTTAACAGTGAGGTTGAATTCTCCATTCGTATCTGTAACAGTACCCTCACCTGTCTCTTTCGCAATAACATTAACCCCAATAAGTATTTCTCCGTTGGTGTCAACAACTTTTCCTCTTACATTCACCTGTGCATAAGAGATTAACGTTGAGAAAAAGAACAATGATAAAAATAGGAATCGTATAGGCCTATTTCCATACTTTAAAAATTGTTTGTTGCTTTTCATTTGTTTTTTTGTTAGTCATTAAATAAAATTATTTTTCAAAAATCTCTAATTGTATATAAGGTCATAATTTGAAGATGCACTTGTAAGGTTCTCTTAATATATTGCGCTTGCGTTTGTAATTTCCCTCTGGCTTCCGTCGCTGAATTTCATTGTTCCTTCCCGTTATCAGCATACAAGAAGAACCTCCCTCATAGCTTCCATACAACCCAAGTCGAGCAAAATTTGCTTCATATTTTTCAATCTAAATTATTCTATCACGTTGGATTCTCTCATGCCTTTTTTCACATATTTCCACATATTCTTGTCAATGATATGTACAATGTCAAAAATCATCAAACCATCTGATGTTTTCAGGTTCATTTTCATTGATTCGGTTAACCCTTCCGGATTGTCATAAAACTGACTGACTAAAATACCTCCTAAGAACTTGTTATTACCCAAAATCATTCTGAGGTTTTCATTGGAACCCTCCACGCTGTACCAGATACTTTTTTGCGCGTGCATATCGGTTTCATTTTTGATCTCGGGGTTATTCAGCAGATAATCTTCAACTGTGATGGTGGTGTAGTAATTGCCTACGGTATACAGGTCAAGCAGTTCGGCATATCCCTGGTTTTTATAGGTTGGGGTTGCCCAGTCATATTCTGACGACGGGTCGTAGTTTTTACTTGCAAAGTTGGCCCCCACTTCAAAGTAGGTGGGGTACCATGCACCTGTGTAAGTACCAAATGAGATATCAGGGTTGGCCGATTTGACCACCTCTCTGGCTTTCAACATAAACTTATAAATAACTGAGGCACGCCACTCTATCCACTGCAGAAAATATTCTCCCCTCTCTGGATACAGTTCTCCATTTTCGGTTTTCTTCCACCGGTAAATATCATCTGGGAACAATTCAAGTTTTTTACCCAGATAGGCTTCAAATTTTTGTCGCGAGAGTTCAGAAAAGTCGGAAGTAAAGCCATCGTATCGAACTCTGTCGAGAATGATTCCATCCAGTTCGGGATATTTTTCTGCCACCTCTTTAAATATGTTGAGGATATAAGGTTGAAATTCCTCATTTACAGGGTTTACCATTGCCGAGTATTTATTTTTCTTCTCAGTAATGGGTATTAGTTTTATCTCTTCATCTGGCGGATAGACAATGGTCGCCCAATCTGATTTGCCCTCTTCGTAAATTGGCCCTGCATCAAAGAAGTTATGTCCTGCAACAAAAGTGTTAAGTGATGCCTGAACTTTCAGCCCAATTTTATGTGCTTTCTCTATATAATATCCGAGATAGTCGAAACTGTATTCAATATCTTTCTCATTCCATCGGGTTAGTTTTGGCGCAAATTCGCTATCATAAAGGACATGACCTGAAATTGGCCTTACATCTACCACGATATCAGTGAATCCTAAATTTTTAACTTTCTCAAGATAATAATCTATCGTGTCTTTATTATTAAACCTTTCGATATTTGCCGTAGCATCAATCCAGATCAATTTTGGTACACTTTCTGAATGTTGGGTTTTGCTGTCTCTGTTGCAGGAGAAAAAGCTTATTGCGATCAGGAACGTGAGAAGTAATTTAGAAATATTGTTCATTCTTTGTAAGTTGTTTATGTACAATTATGACTTTCAGTCTGTCATCTCAGACTTCGGCAGTTACTTGTTTCCTATGGCGATATCTATACCCTGTTTGGCATATTGCCATTGATTAGCCATTTTCAGGTGGATCATGTCGAACAGGAAATAGCCGTCACATTCATCCATACAGGCTTTTACTGATTCAACAATTGCCTGGTTCTCTTGCTGCTGTGTTGCCTGATTATTGCTGTCCCAGTTACCCACATCGGGCCCGCTAACGACTATTGGGCCTCCATCTCTGATTTTCTCTTTTGCTAATTTTGAGAATCCCTGCATCGTCCACTCTGTTGAGCCATATACTCTTAAAGGTGAAGCATATGCACCAATCAGAATGTGATCCATTAATTCTGCATATCCATAATTCATATATTTAGCAGTTGCCCATTTGTATGTCAGACTCGGATTGTACTTTGAGCTTGCCCAGTTTACTCCAACTTCATAATAACTGGAATACCATCCACCTACATACACACCAAACAGTATATCAGGATTTACTGATTTAACGGCATTACGTGCTTTTGACATAAAATCGTATATCGTTTTAGCTCTGAACTCCAACCATTTAGTTAGAAGAGGAGGGTAACTATTCATATTCATTACCTGAAGCATTGTCGTTCCCGGTGGTAAAATATCGTCCGGATAGTTTGTTATCTTTGTATTACCGTTATATATTTCGAATTTATTTCTACTGTATTCCGAAAAATCAGATTGAATGCCATCAAATCTTCCCCTATCTAAAACAATGCCATCCAAATTGTATTTAGCTAAATTTTTTAAAAGGTTACAAAGATATTCTTGTACTTCCTCATGCACGGGATTAAAAAATTTTGTGCCACCTCCCGCATCCATTGTGTTGGTTATACCAATAGTAAGATTTTCTGAAGTTGCCCAACCCTTTTTTGTTATATCCCGGTAAAGAATACCTTGATTACCTAATCCGCTACCATTGCCTCCGGCCATTGTATTGAAGCCGGCATGGACTTTAAGTCCCAGTTTATGACCTTCATCTATGAAAGCCTGAAGATAGTCCCAGGTTGCTGTTCGATCCACTTTTGAATATACCCCGTTTACCCATGCTCCCAACCATTTTACAGGTTCAACTCCCGGTACACTGGATTTATAAAGGATATCTCCATTGGTAGGGCGAATATCAACAACAATATCAGTAAAACCTGCATCTTTCGCGAGAGTTATATCTCTGATAATATTCTCCCTACTATTTGCAAAATCAGGGAAATTTGCTGCAGCATCTATCCAGATATAACGGGGCTTATCTATATTGTTTTTAGGAGGATCAGGAAATTCATAATCCGTATCCGGGACATCATCTCCTCCACAGGCAACGGATGTGAACAGGAGGCCTACGAGTAGGAATCCGATGAAAAATATGTTCTTTTGTGACTTTCTCATTTTCATTTTTTTCAGATCATCCTCTTACATGTCGATACAGTCATATTGTACACATACCACACATCCGTTGGTGAACATGAAGTAAAGATACATGTAATAACCATCGTTGGAAACCTTCAGAATGGCATCTCCTGTACCGTTCGCATTCTGCCCTCCATTATCCTTACCGCCATAGGTTCCGATGGGTGCCGTCCAAACTGGTTCAGCGAAGGTAGAGGCTGCACTGGCATCATGCAGGTAAACTTTGTCGTCGCTGCCCCAGGTAAAGGAGTTGATTGATATGTTCACTGCATAAGGATTTTTATTGAATATTGTATAATCGGCTGCATTCTGTATCCAGTTTCCGCTGATTTCCGGTCCCTGAGCTTTTATTGTATTGGTCTTGCCGTTGACCCATGCGAACTTTCTGGGTGTTGCATAATATGATACAAAGTAATCGGCTTCAGGATCGGAAGGATTGGTTGCAACCACGTCTGCATTATTATTCCAAGCACCATCAATGCCATTGATAACAATGATCTCGGGCGTGTGTGAGAGTAACACACCATCTTTTACTTGCCAGCGGGCAAAACTCCTGGCGGCGCCCATCAGCGCTGCGGTGATGATGGCATCGCCGTTGAGACTCCCTTTGACAGAAAGTTTTCGTCCGACAGCAGTAGTTCCGCTGGTTGCCCAGTCGATATAGAGTTCGGGAGTACCATTCACGCCGTTAATCCTCCATACCTTGAATGTCCCGGCATTTGGAGCCAGGTTACAAACGAGGATATTGTCACCGTCATCTGCAGTGGTGAAGAAATTGGTGAGTCCGCCTACAATAGATCCCATATTGGGCATTGTGCCAATTTTTGCACCTGTTTTACGGTCGAGATAGATACTTGGCTCATTTCGTGTATTAACCACTACGTAATCCTTGGTCACCGCAAGGCTGGTTGTTACATGCAATGCTGTGATTCCCAGGTCTACCTGAATTTTCTTTGACCATAGTATCTTGGCACTGCCTGCACGCATTCCGATATTCACCTTTTTGGGAACATCCTTGCGAACGGTATATATCGATTTGGTAGTGCCATTTTGAGCTGTCACAGTAATTTTCAGCTCCTGGTCATAGTTCAGTGCAATCGTTCTCGGGTCGGGGCTTATGGTTGCTCCGTGAGAAATACTCAGCTCTGCTGTCGCCTCTCCGATAGGTTCGATAGAGATTATAGAAATTGTCTTATTTTCCTCATCAATAATTCCGCTGATACCGAGAGAAGCCAAGCTGAAATCGGTTATTTTTGCTTCCGCACTCTTCCGTATTTCGGAAATGATTTTATAATCTTTTTTCGTTTTAGACTGATCGGTCACCGTAACAAAATTTTCCTTTGTCAAATCCAGATATAAGAGCGATGGAGAAACGGTTACGTTGTCATCAAGATTGGCAACCACGCGCATATTTTTCAGTTTATCCATAGTCAGCACATTATCTGAGGTCCTGGGATAATTATAAGGAAATACAATTGTGATGATTCCATTTTCATAATCAATTTCACTGGTGAAATTGTTTTCAGTACTTTCATCCCCGTAAAAGGATGCATTTAAACTGTTTATACCATAGCGAGATACAGATGGTGTCAGGTCTTCTACTTGCTGACATCCATTCAGTAAGAGAAGAACCGAACAGACTAACGCTACGATTGAATATGTATTTTTCTTCATACGATTATTTATTTTATTATTTCCACCTGTCATATTGCTCAATCAATGAATTGTTTGCCAACTCGCTGTCAGGGATTGGGAGTACATAAGTTTTTTCTGAGAACTTTCTGTCCTGATAGTCTACATCAATATATTCATATTTGTCACCGGTAATTTTGAATCCGTGACAACGATAATTATTAAATTCAATATGTGCCAGTTTCCATCTTCTCATATCCCAGAAGAGATGGCCTTCATAAGCGAGTTCAACTTCTCTTTCGTTTCTGTAATCGTTGAGCCACTCGTTACCGGAAGATGATTTGTGAGGCAGGTTTACCCTTTCACGCACTTCATTCATTGCGTCTCTTGCCTCATTTATTTTATTCAGTCGGAAGGCAGCTTCTGCCTTGTTGAGCAGCACTTCTGCGTAACGAATCTCCACCCATGTTTGTGTACTTGGCTGGCCTTTAATGTCGATCAGGCTCTCATCCATCAATTTTCTCAAAAAATAACCGGTAGTGGTGTGCCCATAGGTGTAAGGCTGTGATCTGTATGCCATAAAAGTACCGTTGGTGCCATTTACCGAGTTCTGCATTACTTTTCCTTTCCATTCACTACCCGGATAGATTATAGTTGCTTTAAAACGAGGTTCAAGTTCTTCGTAAGGAGGACGGGTTGTATTGTTTGTATGGTAAGGGGTCCAATTCATTTTGGTGCCGTCTGCCTTCTCATAGCTTTCTACCATCTCCTGGGTTGGAGTACCAAGGCCGCCGAATTCGTACCCGTCGCTCAAAGGTACATAGTCTTTGTCGAATGTATGTCTTGGTCCCTGCACATCGTATTTGAATTCAAGAATCGATTCCTCGTTACTTCCTTTCCATGATTGTGCATAGTCATCTACCAGACTGAATTTATTTGATTTCACGACCGCATCGGCTGCATCGTAGGCCGATTGCCAGCGCTGAGCATCGAGCATTGCTCTGGATTTAAATGCAAGAGCTG
>DFYK01000054.1 GCA_002383605.1 Proteiniphilum sp. UBA4084
ATGGGATCGTTGATAAAGAACCGGTATACATGGGTCCTTCCAAGCCAGCCTATATCATTGTTCACCCGAGGGTATCCAAAATAAGGATGTGAGAAAGGCTCTTTTGGACACCAGGATGTATTGAAGAAATCTTCTGTACCTGTACCTATTAATGAGGGAGTTGATTCTCCGTCGATAAACCACATGTCGTCGCCTTCACCATACCACATTGGAGTAGGGGAGTGAACATAATAATTGATACCCACAAAATGGCCTTTTCCTTTCGTTTCAATAAACCGATAGTTCCGTTCACCTCCTTTATTTGTTTGTTGAGGGCCCGTAAGCGCCCATTCTGTCTCACCTTCGGGTAGTGCTTCTGTAAGACTGTGATTATACCAGGCGTGAAACCGTCCCATTTCTTCAGGCAGCTTTTTCATCTCCAGATAGTCGACATAAAAATAAAAGGCATTGATTGTTTTGTCGGTCTGGTTTTCAATTTCAATCCTTGCTCCCTTTTCAAATGGCATCGCGAAATAACTGCTCATGCCGGTCCCGTTTTCAGGTCCGGCCGACAAAGGAAGGGAAGCATAATTATACCGTTCATCCCACCCCTGGCCAAAGAACGGCCCGATAGGAGATTCCACGGAGGGAAAGTCGTTCCCGTCCCAATACATCCTGATAATAATATCATTCCTGCTTAATTCACCCGGCGGCGGGGCAATGGTGACCCAGATGTGATTGATCACACCGGCACCTTTAATCTCCGCAATTGTCCTTTTTTCACCGGGAGCGAAAGGTTCCAGATGGTCTCGATTTCCCCCTGTAGGATCGGTACTCGATATCCTCCTGTTCTTCATCCCCGATTTCAATTTTGTCAGTTCAAACATCTCCCCTATAGACTCTGTCTGAGAAAAGAGGGGGAGTGAAAGGAGAATTGTCAGAATAAAAACGCGCAATCTCAGAATTTTACAATAGTTTTTTTTCATTTCATCCATCTATTTAGTTTAAAAGAATCAGACTACTTGTTTACAATTAAGAATAGTCGATAACCTACCTGTACAATGGCCCGTAAACAGCGCATGCACGGTAATCTGCACCTTCATTCTCAGATCCGAATGCCGACCAGGCGTCGGGCCGGAAAATCTTTTCATCATCCACATTGTGCATGTTCACGGGAATAGAAAGTGCCGAAGCCAACGTAATCAAATCGGCCCCGATATGTCCGTAACTGATGGCGCCGTGATTCGCTCCCCAATAATTCATTACCGAATAAACATCCGTGAATCGCCCTTTTCCGGTAATTCTGGGAACAAAAAAAGTTGAGGGCCAGGTTTTGTCCGTTCTTTTATTGATAATGTCGAATACGTGACCGGGAAAAGTAGCTGTCCAACCTTCTGCAATCTGCAATACAGGCCCCAGTCCTTTTACCAAATTCAGCCTGCACATGGTAACCGGCATTCCCGGTTTGGTCAGAAATTGGGAGGAAAATCCGCCTCCACGCATATATTCCAACGATGCGGGATGCCAGGTGGTGGCTTCAAGCATTTTTGAGACTTCCTCATCGGTAATTTCCCAAAAAGGCTTCATTACTGGATTTCCATCTTTATCCGATTGTTGCCCGGTTCCATCCAACGTACAGGAGCCCGAGTTAATCAGGTGAATAGCCCCGTTCTGCAACAATCCATCGGGCTTCCAACCGCTGACCCGTTCGATGGCTTCGGGACTCCAATAGGTGCGGACATCGGCAAACATTTGTGAAGTGTTGGTAAGCAAATGATTGAAAAGCATACTGATTCCGTTCAAATGATCGTCCTCAGTAGCAAATGTGAATGCTTCGCGTTTTCCGTTCCAATCGAAAGAAGAGTTTAGGATAGCTTCCGAAAAATCGCCGTCCGGCAAAAAATCAGTCCATTGCCGTTGTCCCTGGAAACCTCCTGCAATGGCATTATGTCCGAGCGCTTCTTCCCCGAATCCCATTTCATCGAGTTTGGAATTTCCAATCATCAAATCACGCATGACCAATGTCATCTTTACAACAAATTCCCAATCTCTGTCTTTCTGTTCCCTGCTGTGTTTAAGGTGTTCCGGATTGAAATCTTCGCCCTCACGCGACATACAGTTTTCTTTTGTCCAGGCCATCGCTTTCTCAAATTCATCTTTATCGTAGATTTCAAGTTGGATACGACGAAGGACTTCACTGGCATCCACCTGTTCGGTACGCATGCCTAAATACTCCTGCAAAAAATCTGGATTTACCATTGATCCACCAATTCCCATAGATACCGAACCAATAGCCAGGTATGATTTTCCACGCATAATGGCAACCGCTAACCCGGCACGGGCAAACCGGAGAAGTTTTTCTTTTACATCATCCGGGATTGTCCCGTCACCGACATCCTGCACGTTTTTGCCGTAAATTCCGAACGCAGGCAATCCCTTCTGGTTATGAACAGCAAGTGCGGCCGATAGATAAACCGCGCCTGGGCGTTCAGTGCCGTTGAATCCCCAAATTGCCTTTGGCATAAGCGGATCCATGTCAATGGTTTCAGATCCGTAACACCAGCAAGGCGTCACGGATAAAGTCAAACCAACCCCTTCTTTTTCAAATTTTTCTGCACACAAAGCCGCTTCCTTTACTCCGCCGATCGTTGTATCCGCAATGACACACTTCACAGGCGAGCCATCAGGGTATTTCAATGTTCCGGAATATAATTCGGCAGCACTTTTTGCCAGATTCATGGTCGTTTCTTCCAACGATTCACGTATTCCCCCGCGCCTTCCGTCAATTATCGGGCGAATACCAATTTTAGGATAATTTTGTTTCATACATAAAAACTTTTAGGATTTCTGATTAAACGTTTAACTTAATGGAAAAAACGGGTAAGTATTTACTCATCAATAAAAACAATTCAATTAAACGTTTAACTTAATTTAAAAATGAAAATATTATTTCCTTACAGGTACATCATGTTTTCGTTTAATACCAACTCTGCCCCTAGAACAATATTTTTAGTTCCTTCGTTTTTCATTTCTATCTGGTCGATCAATAATTCCACTGCATTTTTTGCCATCTCTTTGATGGGTTGTTTAATAAAAGGTACGGTGTAGGGTAAAATATAGAATGCATCATTTTCGTCAAAGCACATGATTTGAATATCCTTTTGAATGTTGATATTGTTTTTGATCAATTCTTTTACACCATTAATTGATATCGAATTGGTAGTAAAAAAAATCCCGTCTATTTTTTCCTTCGTTGACAACAGATTACAAATTGCTTTTTTCATGTCATTTTTCAGAAAATCATACCGCACCTCTTCCATAATATCCGGGTTGTATAGGCCTGCATGTTTTAATGCATCCTCGCAGCCACGTCTTCTTTCATTAATATGATAATGATCCTGCATGTAAGTAACCAGTCCGATGCGCTTACAGCCTTTTTCTATAAGGTGTTGGGCGGATTTATAGGATATCTCATAATTGTCAATCAATACTGAATTGACAGGTAGCTCGGGAAAAGTCCGGTCTACAAGAACAAATGGTATTTTATTATGAATCAACTTTTTCAACAGAGTCTGGCTTTTTTCGGTGGGAGTAATAATCAGACCCTCTACTTGTCGGGCATACAGAAATTTTATCAATTTCTCCATTTCACCCAGTTGCTCATTTGTATTTCCAATGATTACCGTGTATCCTTTTTCTTCGGCAAAATTCTGAATATGCAGGGCCAAAGCACCAAAGAAAAGGTTGGAGATATCTGCGATGATCAATCCGATGGTGCGTGATTTACCCGCTTTCAGGCCCTTTGCCAGACTGTTTGGTATGTAATTCAGTTCTGCAGCCTTATCCGATATTTTCTGAGACATTTCCTTGCTCACTCTTCCATTCTGGTTCTTGCCATTCAGTACCAGAGAGACGGTGGCAGAAGATACACCCAGTTCATCGGCAATTGTTTTCAGAGATACTCTTTTTTGCATACACTCTAACTAAAATCTAATGATAATAACAGAATTTAATGCAAAGAAAATAAGTTAAACGATTAATTAAAAATTATCTTATATGTTATATAACATATTTTAATTTAAAAAGCTTATTTAAAATGATTCTATACTAAGAAATATTGAAAACAAAATCACACATTAAACCGGAAGTGCATGATATCGCCATCCTGCACCAGATATTCCTTGCCTTCCACGCTCATTTTCCCGGCTTCCTTGACTGCACTTTCCGAGCCGTAATGAATATAATCCTCATACTTAATCACCTCGGCACGAATAAATCCTTTTTCAAAATCGGTATGAATCACTCCAGCGCATTGCGGAGCTTTCCATCCTTTCTGGAATGTCCAGGCACGCACCTCCTGAGGTCCCGCAGTGAGAAATGTCTGCAGGTTAAGCAGTTTATAGGCTGATTGAATCAGCCGACTAACACCGGACTCCTTCAGACCTATTTCATTCAGAAACATTTCACGTTCTTCATAAGTATCGAACTCGGCAATTTCAGATTCAATTTTTGCAGCTACCACCAAAATCTCTGCCTCTTCGTTTTTCACTGCTTCACGCACTGCTTCCACGTATTGATTGCCCGTAACGGCACTGGCTTCATCCACATTACAGACATACATTACCGGTTTCGAGGTGAGCAAAAAAAGCCCTTGTGCAGCCTTCACTTCATCCTTGGTATTAAAAACCACTGTCCGGGCCGATTCGCCACGCAACAAAGCTTCACGTATTTTGGCATACACTTCAAAGGCGAGTTTGGCATCTTTGTCACCCCCAGTCTTGGACTGTTTTTCAACTTTGTTAATACGTGCTTCGATCGTCTCGAGGTCTTTCAGTTGCAGTTCTGCGTCAATAATCTCTTTATCCCTTACCGGATCAATCTTTTCATCCACGTGTGTGACGTTCTCATCTTCAAAACAACGCAACACGTGCAAAATGGCATCGGTTTCCCGAATATTTGAGAGAAATTTATTTCCCAGTCCTTCTCCCTTACTGGCTCCCTTCACCAGGCCAGCAATGTCCACTATTTCGACTGTGGTAGGTACAATCTTTTGCGGATGAACCAACGCTGCCAGTTTATTCAATCGTTCATCGGGAACAGTAATCACTCCCACGTTCGGTTCTATGGTACAAAAAGGAAAATTTGCTGCCTGCGCTTTTGCATTCGACAGACAGTTAAAGAGGGTAGATTTACCCACATTGGGAAGTCCCACAATACCACATTGAAGTGCCATTAAGTTCAATTTTTAACCGTTTTGTCTCTAATTCGAAAAAGGAGTACACAAAACGATAAATTTTATTTTGCGGGTGCAAAGGTACGAAAATAATTTATAACCCGTGTCTTGCTGATATCTCTAGCATACGTTCAATCGGCCTCACTGCTTTCTGTCTGATGTCTTCATCCACGAAAATCTCCGGCTTTTCATTTCTCAGGCAGAGATAAAGTTTATCCAATGTATTCATTTTCATGTAAAAACATTCGTTACAGGCACAGGTGGAATCTTCGGGTGGAGCCGGTATAAACAACTTTTCTGGGTTTTCTTTTTGCATCTGATGCAAAATACCGGCTTCGGTGGCAACAATAAACTTTTTTTTATCAGACTGAGTAGCGAATTTGAGTATGGATGAAGTGGAACCTACATGATCAGCCACTTCAAGCAGGTATTTCGGACATTCAGGGTGCGCAAGAAGCAATGCATCCGGATATTCTTTTTTTAAATCCAGAATTCTCTCAAGCGAAAATTGAGCATGTACATGACATACACCGTCCCACAACAGCATATTTCTACCAGTCAGCTTGTTTATATAGTCACCCAGATTTTTATCAGGACCGAAAATAATCTTCTCTTCTTCGGGAAGTGACTCTACGACCTGTTTCGCATTGGTTGAGGTGACAACGATGTCGGTCAACGCTTTCACGGCAGCAGTTGTATTCACATATGAAATCACAGTATGATCGGGATGTGCCTGTACAAATTTCTCAAATTCGTCTGCGGGACAGCTTTCGGCCAAAGAACACCCGGCCATCAGGTCCGGAATAAATACCCGTTTTCCCGGNNTTAATATTTTGGCAGTCTCACCCATAAAATGAACACCGCACAGCACAATGATGTCCGCAGTGGTTTTCGCAGCCCATTGGGCCAGTGCCAGACTGTCTCCCACAAAATCTGCGATATCCTGGATGTCCGACTCCTGATAATAGTGTGCAAGAATAATGGCATTTTTCTCTTTCTTTAATGCTTTTATATTTTGGATGATTTCTTCTTTTGTCATAACCTATTTATTATTTATATATTTTTTAAAAATAAAAAGAAATATGATGGTGATGATAGCCTGTTGAAACTGTCAATGAATTCTGATCAAAAAATTTGCATATTTCATTTTCAAATACCAAAGGCTGGTTATCATTAGTTATGAACAGCTTTCTTTCTTATTTAGAACTGATTTTCAAAAGAATAAAAAAGTTATCGAAAGCTGTTGAAAAAGGCAAAGTTAATAATTAATTTCTTTTTAGTTACAGTCTACCTGTTGAAAAGATGCAGAAACATTGATGCAAAAAAAAAGTAATAAATTTGTTTATTCGTAAAATATTNNAAATTCCTTCACAAGTTATCAACAAAACCTTTTTCTTCAAAAAATATTACAAGTAACTTAAAAATAAAGTATTAAAAAGGAAAACGAATGATTATATATTGTTAATACTCTTTTTATGTCTTTCTTTTTAGAACAAAGTTTTTATACTTTTGTTCCTAATAATGGGAAAGGTGAAGAAACTATATTCCATATTACTTGTCTGCTTACTGTTTTTTCTGACATATTCCTGTATGTCAACGGTAAAGATTACATCTGTTGTTGAGAAAAACAGGGAAGGAGATTTTCTACTCAAATGGGAAGTGAGTCCCGATCAGGAAGGAAACATTGATATCTATTCATCTCTCACAGATAGTTCGTTGAGCAGTTTTACCCCGGTGGCTACAACGAGAATTACAGACCAGGTATTGCGGGTCAATCCCACCGGATCCGGATTAAGGGAGTATTTCTTATTGCGGACAGCCGGTGTTCACTCGGGTGTGGTGGCTAACCGGATTATTGACATGAATAACATTAAGAATTTCCGCGATGCAGGTGGCTATTTTACGACCGATAACCGGCAAATGAAGTGGGGTGAGGTTTACCGTTCCGGCAATCTTAGCAACGCCACATTATACGATCAGGAGCGAATCCGCCGATTGAGAATAAAAACGGTAATCGATTTCCGCTCGGAAAGAACAGCTGGAAAGTATCCCATTCTTCTTCACCCCTCCATCAGAAAAATCGCATTACCGCTGGCTCCCATGGATGCAGTAAAACTGGATGAACAGATGAAAGACGAGCATTTTGACCGGAGCGATGCCATTCGTTATGTTCAGGAAGAGTATGTAAATCTGGTAGAAAATCATAAATCACAGTTCGCCGAAATGTTCGACCTGCTTGCCAACGACAGCAACTATCCCATTCTGTTGTCCGGTTCGTTGGGTAAAGATGGCGTTGGGATAGCTACTTATTTGATTTTATATGCCGTTGGAGTACCTCAAAATATATTGGAGCAGGATTACATGCTTTCCAATCAACATATCGATCCTGCAAAAGCGGAAATAGATGCCAGCAATCTCTCCGAATCAATGCAGGAGGCTGTTACTGCCATGTTATCTGTCAATACGGCTTATCTGAATTATGCCATAGATTACATCAAACTCAAATATGGATCCGTGGATAATTATCTGGAAAAGGAACTCNNATCCAATTTATTTTCATAACTTTGCACCCGATTTTTTTTAAAATCACAGATTGTCATTGAATTTTCTCTCATCTTTATGAAATTGGTTATGTGGAGTAAGGGGAAAGATCAATACTTACACATTAAACAATTATAAAAATGAGTACATTTCAAGAACTGGGTGTAATCCCCGAAATTCAGCAAGCCATTGCTGAATTGGGATTCGAACAACCCATGCCGGTACAAACGGAAGTGATTCCCCAATTACTGGCCAACACGCGCGACATCATCGCGCTCGCCCAAACAGGAACAGGCAAAACAGCTGCTTTTGGTATTCCCATCATTCAGAAGATAAATATCAAACAGTTGTCTCCCCAGACCCTCATTCTCTGTCCTACCCGGGAACTCTGTTTGCAGATTGCCGGTGATCTGACCGACTACTCTGCTTATGTGGAAGACATAAAGATTCTTCCGGTATATGGTGGTTCGAGTATAGAGAGTCAGATACGCACACTGAAAAGAGGGGTGCACATCATTGTGGCTACTCCGGGAAGGCTGATCGACCTGATTAAAAGGAAAACCGTTTCACTGGGAAACGTACATACCGTGGTGCTGGATGAGGCCGACGAAATGCTGAACATGGGCTTCTCGGAGAATATCGATGAGATTCTCTCCTACATGCCGGAAGAGCGAAGCATGTTGCTGTTCTCAGCGACCATGCCCAAGGAGATTGAGAAGATCACCCGGAAGTATATGCGTGACCCCATGGAAATCACCATTGGCCGGAAGAATGAAGGAGCCCGAAATGTAAGACACATCTACTTCATGGTGCACGCTAAGGATAAATACCTTGCATTAAAACGGATCGTGGATTACTATCCCAATATTTACGGCATTATCTTTTGCCGAACCCGGAAAGAGACCCAGGAGATAGCAGACAAGCTGCTGCAGGACGGTTATGATGCCGATTCATTGCACGGTGACCTCTCGCAGGCACAGCGTGACTTTGTGATGGCAAAATACCGGAATCACAACCTCCAGCTGCTGGTAGCCACCGATGTGGCTGCCCGTGGATTGGATGTGGACGACGTGACGCACATCATCAATTTCGGGCTGCCCGATGATTTTGAGATCTATACACACCGCAGTGGCAGAACCGGCAGAGCCGGTAAGACGGGTACGTCCATCTCCATCATCCATACAAAGGAAAAGGGGAAAATTGCACAGATTGAGAAACTGATCAACAAGGAATTCGAGAAAAGAGAGATACCCAAAGGAGATGTGATATGTGAAAAGCAGTTGTTCAACTTTGTGGATAAGATTGAAAAGGTAAAAGTAAATGAGGCTGAGATAGAGCGGCTGCTGCCCTCCATCTTTCGCAAGCTGGAATGGCTGGGGAAAGAGGATATCATCAAACGGATTGTCTCACTCGAGTTTAACCGTCTGATTGACTATTATCAACAGGCTGAAGAGATTGATGAACCGCAGGAATCTTCCCGCCGAGGAAGAGATGAATCTCGCGGAAAAAGAGGTGAGAGGCAGGATAATGGATCACGCAAGGCTGAAAAAGGATATGCCCGTTTGTTTATCAATGTGGGAAAAATGGATAATGTAAATCCGGCTACACTTATGGGTTTTATAAACGACAACGTGAAAGGCAAAGTTCCCATTGGACGGATCGACCTGCTCAAAAGCTTTTCCTTCTTTGAGGTGCCTGAGGAGGTTGCCAACAAGGTGGTCAGCTCCTTTCGGGGTATGTATATTGAAGATCGCAAGCTTGTTGTACAGCTGGCACAGGATGCTGAGAGGCCCGAGCGTGATAAGAAGAAATTCTTTGAGAAAGAGTACGGGAAAAAAAATAGAAAGAAGAAATCCAGATATTAACTGGAAAAACGGGGTCAGCAGCCCCGTTTTTTTATTACCTTAAAACTTAACAATAACGTAACCTAAGTGTAACCGATCTGTAACATTTATAACAGACCTTTGTGGCGAAATTGAAATTTATATTGAATTTGTGACACAAAAATTAGATTTGTCAAAAAAAATCGGTTTATTTTTTCTTCTCCTGTTCTTTTCTTTTACGATCCAGGCACAGACTGGCACTATCAGGGGAACCATAACCGATGCAAAAACCAATGAGCCGCTGATCGGTGCATCGGTTTTGATAGAGGGAACAACGAATGGCGCTGCCGCCGACTTAGACGGTAATTATGTTATTCAGAATGTTCCTGCAGGCACCCATTCACTCGTTGTATCCTATGTAGCGTACGAGTCTGTCGCCAGGAATGGTGTTGTATTACAGAACAACCAGGAAATCGTAGTAGACATTCAAATGACTTCTGACGATATTAGTTTGGAAGAAGTGGAAGTAGTGGCAAGAGCCAACCGCGAAAGCGAGAACATCCTGCTGATGGAGCAACGGCAGGCACTTGTAGCAACCCAGGCTGTGGGTGCCCGGGAATTATCCAGAAAAGGCATCGGCGATGCCAGGGCAGCAGTGGCACAGGTATCCGGCATTTCCCGCCAGGAAGGTGTGAAGAACGTATTTGTCCGCGGACTGGGAGACCGGTACAATGTTACGCTCCTGAACGGATTTCCGATTCCCTCAGAGGATCCGGAGTATAAAAATATCGCGTTGGAGTTTTTTGGAACTGATATTATTCAGAATATCGGTGTAAACAAAGTTTTTAGCGGAAGTAGTTATGCTGATGTAGGAGGCGCAATTATCGACATCACCTCAAAGGAACTGGTGGGAGATCGGGCTTTCAATATTGATCTCTCGGCCGGTTTGAACAGCGCTGCTGCCGGGAGTAACTTTTTGCGTCAGGAGGGTGCCGATTATTTTGGATTTACTAATACAAGGCAACCGGTCAACAATCAGTTTGATTTTCCCAACAGTCTCGATCCTGCACAGGTTTCCCTGCCGATGAATCACAGCTACGGTTTTTCCGGAGGAAAGCTATTTCGTGTGGGTGAAAACAACAATCCTCTTTCATTTTTTGTGGTCGCATCACACAGTTCCGATTATTCCTATACCAGAGAAATTGTGCGCAACTCCATCACCAGCGGACTGATCTATCAGGATCAGGAAGGAAAGAAATATTCACAGAATACCAACCAGCTTGTATTGGGAAACCTGAATTACGGCCTGAACCGTAAACACAATATAGAATATAATTTCATGCTGATTCATGCCAACAATGAATACGTGGGGGAATACTCCGGCAAGCACGGTGAAAGGCATCAGGACAGTGAAGATTATATGGGTTTTCATCGCAGACAGCAGGCTAACGATAATTTTCTTATCGTCAATCAATTAAATACGGACTGGAAGTTAACGGATAAACTGAATCTGGAAGTGGGTGTTTCTTACAACAACATCAAAGGTCTGGAACCCGACCGGCGTGAAAACTACCTCTCCAGGATGACAGATGGCACTTATATTCTTACGGGGAGTAACCGGCAGAAGCGATTCTTCTCAACCCTGAAAGAAAATGATGTCAATACGAAAGCAGTTTTTACGTACAGTCTGAAAGACCGTTTTGGCAGTGGCAAATCGTCCATCATGTTTGGATATACCGGACGATATGTGAATGACAACTTCGAAGCGGTTGAGTATAATTTTACAGCTGTACCGGGTACCATCCCCATGGACCCGCTCAGGCTGGATGATTTTTACAACGATGCGAACCTGAAAGCCGGACTTTTCGGTATGACCACAGGTGACACAAACTCATATGAGGTAACCAAATTCATACACTCAGGATTTGCAGAAGGAACGTGGCAGTTATTTTCCAATGTTACCGGTAATATCGGTTTACGCATGGATGTCGCGGATTTAACGGTGAATCATCATGTACAGCATGTGCAACCGGGTGAAGAATCCATTAAGAAAAACTATTTTTTACCCAGTTTGAATTTGAAGTACGACCTGAATGATAAAAACAGTTTGCGCTTGGGAGCAAGCAAGTCCTATACATTGCCTCAATCAAAAGAAATATCTCCCTATCAATATGTGAATATCTCCTTTTCAAGCCAGGGTAATCCCAATATAAAACCATCCGATAATTACAATGTCGATCTGAAATGGGATTATTATATGAATCCCGGTGAGCTGTTGTCATTGACAGGATTCTATAAATATATTGTCAATCCCATCGGACGGGTAGACCAGGGTAACTCGGCAGGGCTCCTCACCTATGATAATATCAGTGATCATGCGGTTGTGGGTGGTATTGAATTTGAAATAAGAAAGAATCTTTTCAATCGATTCAATACCCAACTGGAGAGGATGAACAGACTCTCAGTGGGATTAAACGCATCCTACATCTATACCAATTTGACACTGGATATTCTCAATACGGAGTCCCGCAATAGCGGACTCGAGGGAGCATCGCCCTTTCTTGCAAACCTGGATTTGTCATACACCCATACAAAAGGAGAGAAGAGCTTTGTGGCCTCATTCATATTCAACTATTTCAGTAATCGCATACACACGATTGGAGCCAAGGGATTCAAAGATATTATTGAAGAAGGTGTGCCTACGCTCGATTTTGCCTCTTCCTACAGTTTGAACAACCACCTCTCGTTGAAGCTGAAAGCACAAAATCTGCTGGATGCATCCTACCGGTTATCAAGAGAAAGCAGCGTATCGGATGAAAAAGTGATACTGAATGAATTTAAAAAAGGACAAAATATAAGTCTTGGCGTGAGCTACGAATTTTAAACATAAATGGATTTATAATACTATTAATTTTTAATTGGACAAAAGATGAAAAAGATTTTTTTTAACTTTTTAATGTTCACAGCAATGTTGACACCTGTTGTGTTGACTTCCTGCG
Source organism: Proteiniphilum sp. UBA4084 (assembly GCA_002383605.1). Lineage (GTDB taxonomy): Bacteria > Bacteroidota > Bacteroidia > Bacteroidales > Dysgonomonadaceae > Proteiniphilum. The sequence goes on from DFYK01000054.1 coordinate 12,576, forward strand.
GTGAAGATGACAACAATGGAACGGACCCGGTTGAGGACAATAAATTGTCTGGTTCAATCAAGGATACAAGAACGCTTGATGCAAACGTGGAATACCTGTTGACAGGCCCGCTTCTCGTGGAAGAAGGTGGTGTTTTAAATATTCCTGCAGGAACGACCATCAAAGCACAGAAAGGTTTTTCTAATTATATTCTGGTATTACAGGGAGGTAAAATCAATGCAAGAGGAACTGCTACAGCACCTGTAAAGATGATTGCCGACAAGGAAAATGCCGGGCCAGAATACTGGGGAGGTTTAATCATCAACGGTAGAGCCCCATTGGCTTCACCCACTGAGGTTGGAAGTACCGAGATAAACTCAGCCTATGTATATGGAGGTGCCAATGCAGCAGACAATTCCGGTGAATTATCCTTTCTGATATTGGGAAATACCGGAGCACGTTCAAGTTCCGATGTGGAACACAACGGACTTACCCTGAACGGCGTGGGCAATGGTACCAAAATAAATGATCTTTATATTTACGACGCTGCCGATGACGGAGTGGAGTTTTTTGGCGGTTCCGTCAACGTAACCAATCTGCTGGTTGTAAATTCGGACGATGATATGTTCGACTTCACACAGGGATACAACGGTACATTGAAAAATGCCTATGGCATCTGGGAAGCAGGCTATACAAGCGGCGAATCTGACCCCCGCGGAATAGAAGCCGACGGAAATCTCGACGGTAATTATGCCACACATCCAAACCAATCTGATTTCAGGGTTGAAAATATGACCGTGGATCTGAGATTGGCTGCATCAAGTTTCGACGCTGCCGATAAATCCAAAAGAATGCAGGACGTAATCAAGATTCGCCGCGGTGCAAAAGCCACCGTCGTGAATGCACTGGTAAAAGGTACCGGAACAGTAGAAGACCTGGTTGATATTACCGACTCTAAGGGAGGTGCTGACTTGGGTACAACCATCAGCCTGACCAATGCACTGACCAATACACCCCAACGGGAAACAAATCCTGTTGTTGCTGTTGGGGTTAACGTTGGTGGTAGTAACACCGGCTGTCCTACCAACATTTTTGCCTGGACAGGTTACCAATTCTAATCAGAGTTACATCTCACAATAAAGGAAAAAGTACCCTGATTAATTTTGGGGTGCTTTTTTCATTATTTCCTGATTAATTGTATCTTTGTTAGTAAGCAATTAATACCTACTCCTATGAAAAAGAAACTATATTTATTACTCATCATTTTCGCAGTTGTCTTCTCTGTCCCTGCACAAAAACCACAGGAGACTCCGCAAATCTACCAATCTGGCGGTATTTATTATCGTGACCGGGCACAGACTGAATTTTATACCGGAGATTATCGGGAGTACTATGATAATGGTACACTCAAGCTTGAAATACAAATCAAAGATGGTGTGCCGGAGGGTGCCTACGTGGTCTATTTCGAAAACCGCAAACCAAAAGAAATTCGTTCATATAAGGAAGGAAAGCTGCATGGCCTGTGGCGGAGCTACGACATTTCGGGGCAGCTGATTTCGGAAGCGGAATACAAAAACGACAGGAAACATGGTACCTGGCGTATTTGGGACGAGCTGGGCACACAACGCTATGAGATGAATTACTACGAAGGTAGAAAGACCGGTATCTGGCGGATGTGGGATGAAAAAGGGGCGCTGGTCGACGAAAAAAGATACTGATACTCAGTTAGTCGTCACAAAAACTTAACAAAAACTTCATAAAAATGTAACAGGTTTATCCCCCTGATGTGCTTACCTTTGTGCCAGTAAATAAACAAAAAGTTACACATATGAAGTCTGTTTTAGTTTTTGCCGTTTCTTTGTTGCTCTCCGTGTCTGCCTTTGCAAACAAGGGTAATAATGACGAAAAAGTAAAAGAAACCAAGTCGGTTGCTTTGGTTGAAAATGTGAACGCGTTGCAGCTGACCGGTTCAGTTGTAGATGAAAAGAATAACGAAACCCTGGCGGGCGTAGCTATTATGGTAGACGGAAAAAAATATTATTCAGATCTGGAAGGAAAGTTTACCATTGCCGATGTGAAGCCCGGAAAATATGCACTGCAGGTAGAATTGATTTCTTACGAACCTGTATCCATGGATGTGGAACTGACAAAAAATCAGGAACTGCAAATCAGTTTGCAGCAAAAATAAACTGTCTCAGTTAACATCCGAAAAAATTGGCGGGTGATGCACTCTTATCAGTGTATCACCCGCATTTCTTTGTCTCAATCCGCAATTAATCAGTGAGCCGTGAGCCCATGATTGCCCTGCTAATTGAGCGTGACATCCATGATCATTTTTTTACCGTCGCGACTAGCTACCGATTTTGCATACTGCTCTTTGAAATTGCGGTGCGACTTCATCAGGTTGCTCGACTGGAGCGTGATGATCTTAGATTCATTCACCAGGTTCAGAAAGAGAATGCTGCTACGGGTGCTCGATTGATTTTCTTTTACCCTTTTTATCTGGCGTTTGGTCATTTTTGAGTTGAGCTCAATAATGATCTCCCGCATGGAAGTTACCTGGTCAAAGCGGCCGTAATCACCGGTTTTGTCCATCGCGGCATAACTTGAATATACATCCGAAAGGTTTTTGTACAAAATTTTGAGGTCGTCAATCTGATCCTTTGAAAAAGCGGAATGGTTGTTGTCGATATATCGGAAAGTGGCTTCCGAAAAAGCCTTCAATGATTTTGTAATTTCATAGGAGTAATCAACCAGCTGCACATATTCCTGTTCGAGCTCCAATGCGTTGACCTGAATGCTCTCAAGCGTGGGTACCNNGGTACCACTTCATACTCTCTTTTATCCCTGAATTTTACATAAAGCTCATTTGCCTCCGTCATCGCTTTTCTTACCACTTTTCTGTTTTCGTCTTCCAGTCCGTCAATAATTCGCTTATAGATAATCAATGTCTTTTCCAATAACAAACGCACTTCTTCATTGCTGGAGGTAACCAGTTGTACTTCGCTGGACAATACCTGCTGATGCTGCAACTCCCTGGATTTTCTTTTGGAATGAAATCTGTCTGATTTGAAAAGGATGAATACGACCAGTAAAAGCATGAATGCGATTGCAATCTTTCTTCCCCACATCAGAAAAAGTCCCACTGTCATGGCGACTGTGAAAGCTACAAATGCTGTCAAAAGCCATCCTGCTACCACGGTTAGTACGCCGTTAATCCTGTATACGGCACTTTCTCGTCCCCAGGCACGGTCGGCCAAAGAAGTCCCCATGGCTACCATGAATGTGACGTAAGTGGTCGACAACGGTAATTTCAATGAGGTTCCCAATGAAATCAGCAAAGCGGCTGTAGTAAGATTGACGGATGCCCTGATTAAATCGAACGAAGCTTTGTTTTCCAGTTGCATCGGCTCAAAACGACTTTCAATAAATCTTTTTACCGGTCCGGGCGTAACTTTGCTCATTGACTTGCTGAAATTGAGGCTTCCTCTTACCAGTGAGCGGGACAGCGGCGAGGAAGAGAATCGCTCTACTCCCTCTCCCTTCCGGGCCAGATTTACCTCTGTCTCTGTCACACCGCGTGATTTTTTGGAAAACCAGAGAGCCAGTATCATAATCACACCGGCTCCAAACAGCCAGCCCGTTTTTGCAATTACAGGTTCTGACAACCTGCCCATGTACAGTGTTTCAATGTCACCGCCTGCAGCTGCCACTCCCTGTGCAATCTGGAAAGAATCGAATCCTGCCATAAACACCCCGATAAAGTTTACCAGGTCGTTCCCGGCAAAAGCCATCGCCAGAGCAGCTGTGCCGGCCAGAACAATCACTTTTAGTATCTTCACGCGGAAAAGATGTTGCAAGAGTGCCATCAGCAGGGTCCATCCGATTAAAGCATACAAAAGGGCGGTTCCCATGTTGTGATCCAGGTAATTGAGCGTTTCGGGCGTAACCAGCACGCTTCCTTTTAATCCTTTGAAAATGGCAAAGTAGGTGATGGCGGTCAGCGCAATTCCTCCCCAGATGGCTCCTAGATATTTGAATGTTTTCCCGTAATTGAAAGAGAAAATTAACCGGGAGATATACATGATGATGGTACCTACCACAAAGGCTATGGCAATGGAGATAAATATTCCGCTGATGATGGCCAGCGCCTTGCCACTGTTGATATAGTCACCCAGATATTCACCGGATCCCGTTGTCCAAATCGTAAACAGGGTAACTGCCACCGCAGCACCCAACAGTTCAAATACCAGTGAGACAGTGGTAGAGGTGGGTAGCCCAAATGTGTTGTAGACATCAAGCAGAATAACATCGGTCAGCATGACAGCGAGGAAAAGTGTCATGATGGTGGGAAATGTAAATTTTTCCGGGTAAAAGACCCCGCTCCGGGCTACCTCCATCATTCCACTTGAGAACATAGAACCGATCAATACTCCCAGGGAGGCAACGGTAAAAATTACCCAGAGTGGTGCCACCTTTGAGCCGATACTTGAATTGAGGAAGTTCACCGCGTCGTTGGCGACTCCCACTACGAGGTCGAGCGCAGCCAACCCCAAAAGAATAATGACAATAATCAAATAAATTGAATCCATTGGAAGCTGAATTATTGTTATAGTTGTTGATTAACAATTATGAAGTTTTGAATTAAACAAAGGACCAAAGTTATAAAATATAGCGAAGAGTAGAAAAGAATTGTCAAGAAAGTCCATAAAAGAGCTATTCCACAGTGACTGATTTTGCCAGATTGCGTGGCTGATCCACATCACACCCTTTTACCACGGCAATGTGGTAGGCCAGCAACTGCAGCGGGATCACCGAAAGCAGCGGTGCGAGGCATGGAATGGTTTCAGGTACTTCTATACTGTGTGCAGAAAGTTTTTTAATGGCTTCATCTCCTTCCGTGACAATGGAGATAATTCTTCCTTTGCGTGCTTTGATCTCCTGGATATTGCTGGCTACCTTTTCGTATGTGTCTGATTGGGTGGCAATGGCGATGACCGGCATTTCATGGCTGATCAGTGCGATGGGGCCATGCTTCATCTCTGCAGCCGGGTAACCTTCGGCATGGATATAGGAAATTTCTTTCAGTTTAAGAGCACCTTCCAGCGCTACGGGGAAATTATATCCCCGCCCAAGGTAGATACAATTGCTGGCATAGGTAAAGGTTTTAGCCAGTTCGGCAATCTGATCGTTTTTCTTTAGTACTTCACCTACCTTATCGGGGATCAGGCTCAATTCCTTGATCAATCTTACGTATTCCTCGTGTGACAGAATTCCTTTCTCTTTGGCGATGAGAATGCCCAGCATGGTCAACACGGTTACCTGTGCCGTAAAAGCTTTGGTCGACGCTACGCCTATTTCGGGTCCCACATGGGTGTAACAACCCGAGTGGGTGTTTCTGGGGATGGATGAACCCACTACATTGCAGATACCAAATATAAAGGCACCGTGTTGTTTTGCCAGCTCTACTGCAGCCAGGGTATCGGCGGTTTCACCCGATTGGGAAATGGCGATAACAATATCATCCGGGTGAATGACTGGCTTCCGGTAACGGAACTCCGATGAATATTCTACTTCCACCGGTATGCGTGCATACTCTTCAATAGCGTACATCCCTATTTGGGCGGCGTGCCACGAGGTACCGCATGCAGTAATGATGATGCGTTTCGCATTCAGGAACTTTTCCCGGTTGTCGATAAAACCGGCTAACGTGATATTGTCTGATTCTACGTTCACCCTGCCGCGCATACAATCACTCAGTGTGGAAGGCTGTTCAAATATTTCCTTGAGCATAAAATGAGAGTAACCGCCTTTCTCCAGCTGACTGAGCGTCATTTCCAGTTTTTTAATTTCCGGTGTCTTCTCGATATTTCCAATTGTCTTGATTTTTAGCGGCTCATTCCTTTTGATCGTAACGATCTCTTCCTCGCCTACATATATTACCTGGTTGGTATATTCAATGATGGGTGTGGCGTCGGAACCGATAAAATATTCATCTTCACCAATGCCGATCACCAGCGGACTTCCTTTTCTGGCGGTGACGATCAAATCGGGATTGTGCCTTTCCAGAACGGCGATGGCATATGCACCCACAACCTGATTGAGTGCAAGCTGTACGGCTGTAGGCAGGTCCACATTATTTGTGATCTTCATATATTCTATCAGCTGTACCAGCACCTCCGTATCTGTCTGACTGTTAAACCGATATCCCTCTTTTATTAACCCGTCTTTCAAAACAGCATAGTTTTCGATGATCCCGTTATGAATGATTGCAATATCTTCCGATTGCGAATAGTGGGGATGTGCATTGTTTTGGGTAGGTTCGCCATGAGTTGCCCAGCGGGTGTGCGCGATTCCAATGGTCCCGGAAATATCTTTCTGCTGTGCGAATTGCTCCAGTTCGGCTACTTTTCCTTTTGCCTTGTATACCTTGAGCCGTTCATGATCAATTAACGCAATACCTGCACTGTCGTAACCACGATATTCGAGCCTGTGAAGGCCCTTGATCAATATGGGGTAAGCCTGTCTGTTGCCTATATATCCAACGATTCCACACATAGATGTTCTTGTTTATGGGGTGATTTTATTGAGAAGTAGTATAGTCTGCTCCGGAAAGAACAGAAGAGAGACGTGATAACCTGTAAAAATAGTATCGGATATTTTCATCATTCCATTGATACCGTTTTTTTAAAAAAGGATTTACAAAAGTGCACTATCTTTCTCACATGACAAAGGGTTGAACTAAAAACATCAAAATTTTAACTATATTACCTTGCACCTTTTATTTATCTTTGTGGGTATAAATCAAATCGCTATGGCAAGAAAGAAGCTTTCTCAAACTCAAATTGCAAGTATCATCATTCTCTGGATCGTATTGGTCGTGTATATTCTCCTGTACGCCGATCTTACCGCTGTCACCCTGATCTCAATTCTTATATCGGGCGCCATTGTTTTTATTCCTGTTTACAAAAATATAAAAAAATAGCTCTTTTCGTATCAAAAATGATATTTTTNNTTATCGATCTTGTAAAAAGGCGTTTTCCCAATGAGCCTGAATATCTCCAGGCCGTGGAAGAAGTAGTGGAATCTATTGAGGATGTGTATAATGAACATCCTGAGTTTGAAAAAGTCAATCTGATTGAGCGGTTAATTATTCCCGATAAGATACATTCTTTTCGGGTAACGTGGGTGGACGATAAAGGCAATGTGCAGACCAACATGGGTTATCGTGTGCAGCACAACAATGCAATTGGTCCGTATAAGGGAGGCATTCGTTTCCATGCTTCTGTTTCACCATCGATCCTGAAGTTTCTTGCGTTTGAGCAGACTTTTAAAAATGCACTGACCACCTTGCCGATGGGTGGTGCGAAGGGAGGATCCGATTTCTCACCCCGCGGTAAGTCCGACGGGGAGATTATGCGTTTCTGCCAGGCCTTCGTGGAAGGCTTGTGGCGCGTAATAGGGCCCGACACCGACGTGCCTGCCGGCGATATCGGTGTAGGCGGACGCGAAGTGGGTTATATGTTCGGTAAATACAAAAAACTGGCCGGTGAGTTCACGGGCACCTTTACCGGCAAGGGCCGCGAATTTGGAGGATCACTGATTCGTCCTGAGGCTACCGGTTATGGTAATGTCTATTTTCTGCTGGAGATGTTGAAAACGCGGAATATAGACATCAAAGGGAAAAAATGTCTGGTTTCCGGGTCCGGAAACGTCGCACAATACACCTGCGAGAAGCTGATTGAGTTGGGTGCCATCCCGGTAACACTTTCCGATTCCGATGGTTATATCTATGATCCGGACGGAATTACCGTCGAAAAGCTGCAGTTTGTGATGGAGCTCAAAAATCTCTACCGCGGCCGCATCCGGGAATATGCAGAGGAATTTGGCTGTAAATATGTGCCGGGAGTACGTCCCTGGGGAGAAAAGGGAGATATCGCCCTGCCCTCCGCTACGCAGAATGAGATTGATCAGGCCGATGCGGAAGCGCTGGTAAAAAACGGCATTTTTGCCGTATCGGAAGGAGCCAACATGCCCAGTACACCACAAGCAATTGAAGTGTTCCAGAAAGCGAAAATCCTTTATGCTCCGGGAAAGGCAGCCAACGCAGGTGGTGTGTCGGTGTCGGGACTGGAGATGACCCAAAACTCAGAACGCTATAGCTGGTCAGCCGAACAGGTTGATGAAAAACTGAAATGGATCATGACCAATATCCACGAGAATTGTGTGAAGTATGGTACAGAGAGCGACGGCTATGTAAATTACGTGAAAGGTGCCAACATCGCCGGTTTTATGAAGGTGGCCAAGGCCATGATGTCCCAGGGTGTGCTCTGAAAAACGGATTCAGAATATTTTAAATGAAAGCGGCATCTGCCGTTTTTTTTATGAGAATGCTTCAAATACAGATTTATAAATTTTTTTTATTCTGAGAATTGCCGTATTTTTGCATCCTCAAATAAAGGAGGGTCCGGTAGCTCAGCTGGATAGAGCAACAGCCTTCTAAGCTGTGGGTCAAGAGTTCGAATCTCTTCCGGATCACTT
>DFYK01000020.1 GCA_002383605.1 Proteiniphilum sp. UBA4084
GTCATTCAGGATAAACCCCGTTTTGGCTGGAGAGGTGTGATGGTGGACGAATCCCGTCATTTTATCGGAAAAGCAGAAATTATGAGGTTACTGGATTTTATGGCGATGTATAAGCTCAATAAATTTCACTGGCACCTTACCGATTCACAAGGATGGCGCATCGAGATCAAAAAATATCCGCTGCTGACAACAGTCGGTGCCATAGGAAATATCTCCGACCCGGAAGCGTCAGCGCAATTCTATACGCAGGAGGATATTGCGGAAATCGTAAAGTATGCCAGCGATCGCTTTATCGAGATAATCCCGGAGATTGACATGCCCGGTCATGCCACAGCCGCCGTCAAAGCATATCCCGAATTCAGCGGAGGCGGATCAGAAAAATGCCCACATTTCACTTTTCATCCCGGAAAAGAGGGTACCTACACGTTTCTGACCGATATTCTCAGGGAAATAACAACTCTTTTTCCTTCTTCTTTCATACATATTGGAGGCGATGAGGTGCATTTCGGCAATAAACAATGGCATGATATGCCGCAGGTCCGCTCACTCATGGAAAAGGAAGGATTGGAAGACCTGGTGGCTGTAGAACACTATTTCCTACAGCGCATGGCAGACTCCGTGAAGGTACTGGGCAAGACAGTGATCGGATGGGATGAAGTGGTCACCGCCCGACTTCCGGCAAACAACACACGGGTGATGTGGTGGAGACATGATCAGCCTCAGTTGCTGGAAAAAGCCCTCACCATGGGTTACGGCACCGTACTCTGCCCGAGGATACCTCTTTATTTCGATTTTGTACAGCATGAATCTCATACTTCAGGACGTAAATGGGATGGCGCTTTTGCTCCTATTGAAAGCGTCTACGAGTTCCCCAGTCTCAGACTGACCGGCGGAGTTTCTTTTTGTTCACCCCATGTGATGGGAATTCAGGCCAATGTCTGGACAGAAGTAATTCATAATAAGGAAAGATTTCAGTTTATGGTCTTTCCACGTATCGCAGCTCTGGCCGAGGCGGCCTGGAGTAACGATGCAGTAAAAGACTTCCGGCATTTCGACAGGCGGATGGAAAAAATGACAGGCCTCTACAGAAAGAGCGGCATCACATTCTTTGACTACAGGAACCCGGAAGTGAGTCCGGAGATAATGGGCCCGAAAAAATAAAAACACGAATGGAAACAAAAAAAGGAAACCATCCAGTTGATGGGAAATTGATTCTTCTGGACCCGTACCGGGAAGAGGATCCTTTTACCCTACTACGAGAATTCTTACAGTTCAATTTCGTAATTTTAACAATAAGATGAAATCAATTTCTTCGATTATTCTTTTGTCGCTCATTTTATCGACATACGCCTCCGACAACCCGCTTACCGGTTATGTGAATCCGCTACTGGGGACAGCCACTCTGTGGGAACCCGAAGATCTGGGATATGTGCGCACCTGGAAAAATCGCACCTGGGGTGCCGAGGTCTTTCCCGGCTCCTCGCTGCCCAACGCAATGGTGCAGTTGAGTCCGGTGACACAGTTCAGGAGCGGCGCCGGTTATCAGTACGAAGACACGGTGATCTACGGCTTCGCCCATACCAACAAGGGACACTGGAACCTGCTCCACCTGCCACTGCTGCCCGTCACCGGGGAGGTATCAGCCTCAGATTATGCTTCGGGCTATAGCCATCAGCAAGAATCTGCCCGTCCCGGTTACTACCGGGTTTATCTAGAAAGATATGGAATCGATGCGGAGCTCACTTCAACGTTGCGTTGCGGCTATCACCGCTATAGCTTTTCAAAAGATCAACCAAAGCAGGTGATCGCCGATATGACGCGCACCAACAATCAAGTAAGAGCATGGAGCATACAACAAACAGAAGAAAAGGTATTCACCGGTTTCCAGGATGCCGAAGGGAAAATCTACTTTTACGCGGTGTCCAACTACCCGATCGAGCATATTGAGCTGGCAAAGGATGATCAGCATGAGGTTTCTGTAATCCACTTTGGGGAAAATAAAAAGGATGAACCGCTGGAACTAAAAATTGGCTTCTCCTTCGTGAGCATCGACAATGCGAGAATGAATCTTGAAGAGGAGATGATTGACAAAAGTTTTACACAGGTAATTCAGGAGGCTGACAAGACCTGGGAAACCCTCCTCTCAAGAATAAAGGTGAGCGGAGGTACTGAGCGTGAAAAGGGTTTGTTTTACTCCACCCTCTACCGTTCCTTCCTCTGGCCGGCACTGCGCAGCGATGTGAATGGCGATTTTACCGATGAAAGAGGAGCAGTGGTCAACGAAGGATTCCGCTACTACACCAACCCCTCGTTCTGGGACGACTACCGGAACAAACTTGTCTTGCTGGGGATGATCTCGCCGGACGTCACGGCAGACGTCATCAAATCGATTACAGACAGAGGTGAAAAGAGAGGAGGCTATATGCCCACCTTCTTTCATGGTGACCATGCTTCGGTGTTTGTCGCAGGCAGCTGGCTGCGTGGCATCACCGGGTTTGATCTGGAGCGCGCTTATAACCTGCTGCTGAAAAATGCCACTGTGCCCGGTCGGGGTGGCAGGCCTTATCTCGATGAATATCTGGAGCGGGGATGGATTGCAGAAAAGGATACCACCAACGTACCCACCTGGGACGAGTACAAGGCGGCCGTCACCAAAACGGTGGAATATGCCTACGACGATTATGCCACGGCCTTGATTGCGAAGGAACTTGGTGATAAGGATCATTACAGGACACTGATGGAGCGGTCTGGCAACTACAAGAATCTGTTTGACCCCTCCACCGGCTTCTTTCGTGGAAAGATTGAAGATGGCAGCTGGATAGCCGATTTCGATCCCTACTATCCCTATTTTGCCTATATGTACCGCGAGGCCAATGCCTGGAACTCGCTCTTCTTTGCTCCGCACGATCTGGAAGGAATGATCGTACTCTATCCGAATGCGGAGGCAGTAGATCGTAAACTGGACTCACTTTTCACTGAACCCTGGCGGGGTTACGAGGCACACAACATGACCGGCTTTATCGGTAACTACTGCCATGGGAACCAACCCTCCCACTCCATCCCTTACACCTACTATTTTATCGGGAAGCAGGAGAAAGCACAATGCGTGCTGGACAGCATCATGGATCGCTTCTATGACATGGGAGCGGAGAAGCTGGCCTACGCCGGCATGGACGATGCAGGAGAGATGTCGGCCTGGTACGTCTTCAACGCGATCGGTCTCTATACCTACTCACCCGCCGATCCGGAATATATTGTGTCGGTACCGCTGTTCGACAAGGTGGAATTCACCCTGGGTGACAACACCACTTTCACCATCCGGAAGAAAGGCAATGGGAAAAAGATAACCGGGATCCGGTATGGGGGAGAGTCAATCGATGGTTGGTTTGTGACCCATGATCAACTAAAAAAAGGCAAGGAGTTGGTGATCACTACCACGGAATAACCCTATTCAACTGATGCGGCTCCAGTCGTACCGGTTACCGCCAAGGCGGCTGAGCTGCTGCTTCAGCACCAGATGATCAGGCAGCTCCAGCCCGTGGTCCTGTGCGATCACCTGTTCCGCAATCTCTCGGGCACGGTAGAGGATGGCGTTGTCGCGCACCAGATCGGCAATACGCAGATTAAACGGAATGCCACTCTGCTGCGTCCCCTCCAGGTCGCCCGGGCCACGCAACTTCAGATCGGCTTCGGCAATCACGAAACCATCGTTACTTTCAGTCATGATCTCTATCCGTTTGCGGGTATCTGCAGAGAGTTCGTAGGGTGTAATCAGTATACAGTAAGACTGATCGGCTCCTCTCCCCACCCTGCCCCGCAGCTGGTGTAGCTGGGAGAGGCCAAACCGCTGGGCACTCTCAATCACCATTACGCTGGCATTGGGTACGTTCACCCCCACCTCGATCACAGTAGTAGAAACCATGATCTGCGCCTCGCCTGAAACAAACTGCCGCATTACCTCCTCTTTCTCGACTGGCTTCATCCGTCCGTGCATCTTGCAGACAGTAAACTCAGGAAAAGCCGCTTTGACATGCTCATAACCCTCTTCCAGATTCTTCAGATCGAGCGTTTCGCTCTCCTCGATCAGCGGATAGACCATGTATGCCTGTCGTCCTGCATTGATCTGATCGCGGATAAACTGATAAAGAGGACCCCGCTTCTTGTCGTAACGGTGTAAGGTCTGCACCGGCTTGCGCCCGGGGGGAAGCTCGTCGATCACAGAGACATCCAGGTCGCCATAGACCGTCA
>DFYK01000117.1 GCA_002383605.1 Proteiniphilum sp. UBA4084
TTGTATCGGTACGTGAAAAAGTAAATGCGACCATGAAGCAATACCCGCTTTTTGCCTGGTAACCTCCCTGATAACAAATAAAGTGATGGGGAATGGTTGAGCCGTTCCCCATTTTTATTTGATTGACTTGAACTGAAAAAAGTTGACACTTTGCGAGGCCAAAAACAGTAAAGAGTCAATGGAACAAAGAACAGTCAAGCGCAGGGTCTGGAATGAAGACCTTGGATGGTATGAAGAGCGAGAGCTCGAGACCGCGAAGTACAAGTTTAGCGAAGAGGACAAGATGTCCATCGTGTCGGAGTATGTGATTGGGGGAAGACCTGCCCGGGAGATAGCGGACAAATATCACCTGAGCAGCCGCCAGATAATCTTCAACTGGATGGACAAGTACGTGAATGAAAGGGAAATCGTATCTTTGCCAGAAAAAGAAGAAGAGATGGCAAAGAAGACCCCCGAAGAGCGCATACGGGAGTTGGAAGCAGAGAACAAGCGGCTAAGCAAGGCCCTTGAACTTGAAAAGCTGCGAGCAGAGGCCTATGACACGATGATAGACCTTGCGGAAAAGACCTTCAACATCCCAGTGCGAAAAAAATCTGGCACCAAACAGTAGATCTGCTACGCAGGAAGTTCAAGGGCACTGCCCTGGGACTTCTCTGCGGGCTGTTTGGTTACAGCAGACAGGCGTATTACAAGTGGGACAACAGGGAGTTCGCGGACAATGCCATAGAGCCTCTGGTGGTCGAGAAGGTGCAGGAATACAGGCACGACAACCCCGGCCTGGGATGCGCCAAGCTCTACCTGATAGTGAAGAAGCTCTTCGAGGAGACCGGTGCCATGCCCGGACGGGACGCCTTCATAGAGCTGCTGCGCAAGAACGGGCTCATGGTTCGTCTGAAGCGCCGCAGGCACTACAAGACAACCGACTCGAACCACCACTACCACAAGTATCCGAACCTCATACTTGAGGTCGTCCCATCCCGCCCCAATGAGATATGGGTGAGCGACATAACGTATGTTGAGACTGACGAAGGCGTATGCTACCTGTCGCTCATAACGGATGCGTACTCGCACAAGATCGTGGGATGGGCGGTCGGCCCCACCCTGGAGACCAGATACCCTCTGGAAGCCCTCAGGATGGCCTTGGAGACCATAGACAACGGTACGGCATATCACCTTATCCACCACTCCGACAGGGGGTGTCAGTACTGCAGCAATGAGTATGTCGCAGAGTTGAAGAAGCACAGTATTGCCATCAGTATGACGCAGAGCGGGGACCCGCTTGAGAATGCCATAGCCGAACGAGCCAATGGCATCCTGAAGGTGGAATGGCTGTACAAGATGAAGATCGCTACCAGGAATGAATGCATGGCCATACTGGCGCGCATAATCGACTTCTACAATACTCAGAGGCCACATATGAGCATCGGCATGCAGACGCCGCAGGAGGTTCACCTCCAGAGCGGCGAGCAGCGCCGATGCTGGAAAAACAGTTATGCTATGGGATAGAATGAAAAAATAAGGCTATCTTTGGCGGCGCCCCGTCGCTGCGGCATGCCGCAGCGACGAACACGGAAGCAACAGTCTGTATGCTATGCTGTCAACGGAATCAGAGATAGTGTAAAGACTTTTAGAGATAAAAAACACCGACTGTAAACCCAGTCAGTGATGGTGTAATCAATATTAGTTAAATCTCTCTAAAAGTGTCAACCTAAATCAGGGAAGGTCANNGAATCGCAAAAGATTTGCAATAAAAATGTTGTACTGCATAAAAAACAGTATATTTGTGCAGTAAAATAAAATGATTATGTTAAGATCAATTTTATTGCAACAGAAGGAAGAGCGAGATATGCTCCTGGCGAAAGATTATCTAAAACGAACGCTTACCGGTGAGAATGAAATATTTTTACGATCCGGTTTGATCAAGTTGATTAGTGGGCCGAGACGTGCCGGGAAATCTGTTTTTGCCTTACAGCTTTTACAGGAACACCCTTTCGCTTATTTGAATTTTGATGACGATCTACTTTTGAAGTTTTTTGAAGAGGATCTTGTTTTTCAATCTTTATTAGTGGTGTATCCCAATTTTGAGTATTTGCTTTTAGACGAAATACAAAACCTTCGAAATTGGGAAGTTTGGGTAGGGAAGCTTTATCGCCGCGGTGTGAACCTCGTGATAACCGGGTCGAATGCCAATTTACTCTCTTCTGAAATGGGCACATCGCTTACCGGTCGGTATGTGCAAATAACCCTGTTGCCTTTTAGTTTTGTCGAGTTTATTGACTTTAAAAAAATTATTCTGCAATCAGCAACTCCGGTAGGAAAAGCAGCCTTGCTCAAGGTGTTAAATGACTATATGGTGATGGGGGGATATCCAGAAACCATCAAAACACCGGAGATTATCCGGAATTATCTGTCAGCCTTGTTCGATTCCATTCTTCTAAAGGATATAACAAAACGCTTTGGTGTGCGAAATACGAATGAGTTGATAAATCTGGCAAATTATCTTTTGGCCAATTGTGCAAATCCTTTGTCGGTTAACAGCATCGTAACCGACCTGTCGTTGGGCAGTGTAAACACGACACAGAAATTCTGTAAATATCTCTCCGAAACCTATCTTTTTTTCTTTCTCCCCCGGTTCAATTCCAAGTTGAAATTGATGCAGAAAGCCGATACAAAAGTGTATGTGATAGACAATGGTTTTATTTATGCGCATGCATTCAGCCTCTCATCTAATGCTGGAAAAATCCTCGAGAACATGGTTTTTGTGGAATTGATCAGACGGGGTTATATCATAGGGCAGACACTCTTTTATTACCGTAGTCGTAACAACCGGGAAATTGACTTTGTTTGCCGTAAAGGGTTTGTTATTGAGAAGCTGATCCAGGTGTCGTACACTGTGGCCTCACATAAAACCCTGAAACGAGAGACCGATGCTCTCCTTGAGGTGTCCGATGAGCTTACGTGCAACGAATTGTCAATTATTACCTATGATGAAGAAAGGAGTATCGAGATAAATGGTAAACAGATAGAGATTGTTCCGGTGTGGAAATGGATGTTTCCTGATAGTAATCGGTGAACAGATCACGACAGTAATGACAAACAACATGCATATCCTTCAGACCGAAATAAAATATATTCCCGGGGTGGGACCCAAGAGAGCCGAGATACTGCAGAAGGAGCTCGATGTCTTTACGCTGGGCGATCTGCTTCGGTGGTACCCCTATCGCTACATCGACCGGACGCGGATGTACTATGTGCATGAGATTGACCAGTCGCAGGCCTACATCCAGCTGAAGGGAAAGATCACTGCGTTTGAGACTTTTGGAGAAGGAAGGAAAAGAAGGCTGGTGGCTCATTTTACCGATGGTACCGGCTTTGTGGATCTGGTATGGTTTCAGGGTGTCCGCTTTATCGAAGGAAAATACAAGCTGAACCAGGAGTACATCGTTTTTGGAAAACCCAGTCTTTTTAACGGAAAGTGGAACATCCCCCATCCCGAGATCGATCCTTTTATGGATGAGTCGGACCGACCGGAAGGGTTGATGGCGATGTACAATACCACCGAGAAGATGAAGAACCACTACCTCAACTCAAAAGCGATGCAGAAGATCATGGAAAACGCTTTCGGGTTGATTAAGGAACCACTGCCGGAGTCACTTTCTCCTGATGTGGTGAAGCTGGCTAAGTTGATGCCTTTTCACGAGGCGGTGGAAAATATTCATTTTCCCAAGTCGCCGTTGCTCCTGCGCGATGCCGAATTCCGGCTTAAATTTGAAGAGCTTTTCTATATTCAGTTGAGCATTGTGCGTTACGCTTCCGATCGGAAATCAAAGCTAAAGGGGATCCTCTTCCCGAAGGTTGGTGACTATCTCAATTCGTTTTACAAAAAGAAGCTGCCCTTTCCACTGACAAACGCCCAGAAAAGGGTGATCAGGGAGATCCGGAAGGATACCGCCTCCGGAAAGCAGATGAACCGCCTGCTGCAGGGTGATGTGGGAAGCGGCAAGACCATGGTGGCGATCATGTGTATGCTGATAGCCCTCGACAACGGCTTTCAGTCCTGCCTGATGGCCCCCACGGAGATACTGGCGGCACAGCATTACGAGACCTTCACCCAAATGCTTTCCGGAATGGGGGTGAAAGTGGCACTGCTGACCGGCTCCACAAAGAAGAAAGAACGGGAGGAGATCCATGCCGGACTACTTTCAGGGAAAGTGAATATCCTGATTGGAACCCATGCCCTGATTGAGGATGTGGTGCAGTTCCGCAACCTCGGTTTCGTGGTGATCGATGAGCAGCACCGCTTCGGGGTTGTGCAGCGCGCCAGGTTATGGGAGAAAAGCAAACAGCCTCCCCACATGCTGGTGATGACCGCCACGCCCATCCCAAGGTCACTCGCCCTGACCATCTATGGCGACCTGGATATCAGCGTCATGGATGAGATGCCCTCCGGGCGGCAACCTGTCAGTACCCACATCATTTATCCCCTGGAACGGGAACGGGTTTACTCCCTGATCCGCGCTCAGGTTAAGGAGGGCCATCAGGCCTTCGTCATCTACCCTCTGGTCGAACAAGGGGATAATGATGAAAACATGGCTGCCGTGGAAGAACGGGAACGGCTGCAAAATGAGGTCTTCCCCAACCTGAAGGTTGGCCTCCTGCATGGCAGAATGCGACCGGATGAAAAAGAAACCGTCATGCGAAAATTCCGGGACATGGAATACCAGGTGCTGGTTTCAACCTCCGTCGTCGAAGTCGGCGTGGATGTCCCCAACGCAACAGTGATGGTTGTTGAAGGGGCGAACCGCTTTGGCCTTGCCCAACTCCACCAGTTCAGGGGACGGGTCGGGCGGGGATCAGCCCAATCCTACTGCCTATTAATCCCCGAGACCAGCGATGCAGCCGAAAACGAACGTCTTTTGGCCATGGAAAGCACCACTGATGGCTTTGTCCTGGCAGAACAGGACCTGAACCAACGCGGTCCCGGTGAATTCCTGGGGACGCGTCAATCCGGCTATGCCAACCTGCGCCTGGCGAACCTCACCGATGTCCACCTGATTGAAAAGGCGCGACATTATGCCGAGCAGGTTTTCGAGAATGACCCCAACCTTACCGCGTCAGAACACCAATTGATGCTGGATGCGCTGAACCATTTTTGGCCATCCGCTGAAGGAGACTTAAGCTGAAATGACAACCGTACTTTTCCCCGGGACATTTGACCCCATCCATTACGGTCATATCAATATCGCCCGGCGCGCCGCAGACCTGTTCGATGAAGTAA